>CAVKNF010000009.1:6729-29288 GCA_963657415.1 bacterium
GCGAACTCTCCATGATTCCTTATCTCGATAATGCGAGGGCGGGACTGCTCCGATGCCTGACCTACATCGGCGATATGCCCGAGCGCGAGATGGCTCATGCAGACTCGGTGGCATTTCGTGTGGGCCAACAGGAATATAAAAACTATCTCAATGCTTCTGCCAGCAAGGGCGAACTCGTGGCGTATATGAAGGTGCCTCTATATGATAGGAAGGGCGACAAAGACGGGTATGCAGGGTATAAATACAAGCACTGGTTGCGCTTCAATTATACCGTAAACCGCCACATAAAGGTGGGTGTCATAGCATCGCAAGATGCGGGAGAACCGTTCTTTTTTGGCAAAAACAAGTATGGATATGACTATTACAGCGCTTATGTGCGACTGCAACGGTTGGGCATACTCAAGAACCTCGTCGTGGGCAACTATCGCATCCGCACGGGGCTCGGACTTGTGCTCAATAGCAGTATCGGTTTTGGCAAGACTTTCGGCATCTCTTCCCTGCATTCGCCGTCATCGGTCATCACGCCTCACACTTCGCGCTCCATGGCTTCCTATCTGCAAGGCGCGGCGGCGACACTCTCTTTGGGACGGCAACTTGAGGCGACGGTCTTCGGTTCGAGCCGCTATATTGACGCAACGCTTGATGATGACGACGGGACTATCACGACCATTCTCAAGACTGGTTACCACCGCACGACGAGCGAACTCAACCGCAAGAACAACGCGCGGCAGACTACTGGCGGAGCAAACGTGACATACCGTTTCGGACTCTTTCAGGTGGGTGTCACTGCCCTATGGAATCACTATGACAGAGCGATAAAACCGTATGAAAAGGATGCATCGGCATCGCAACTATATAGGAAATATTATCCCGCGGGCGAAGACTTCTTTAATGCGAGCTTGAACTACGGTTACAAGTATGGCAAGCGCTTCGCCTTGGAAGGTGAGACCGCCACTGATGGCTATGGACATGTCGCCACGATCAACACCATGACGTGGGCGGCAAACCGTCATCTCACATTGCAGGGCATACAGCGTTACTATCCCTATAACTTTTGGTCGACTCTCGGAAGAAGTTTCTCCGAAGGGGGCAGTAGTCAGAATGAGAACGGAGTCTATCTTGGCGCGACATGGACTGTCAACAATCGACTGACTATCTATGGCTATACGGATGCAGCCTATTTTCAGTGGGCGAAATATCAAGCCACGGGGTCGAGCCACTGCTTTGACAATTTATTGCAGGCAACATACAAGATTTCTCCATCTTCCACGTTATTGTTACGCTACAGGATAAAACTTAGGGAGAAGGATGATGCCACGACTTCCACTCTGCGCTACAGGAAAGATCAACGCATGAGAGCCGCTCTGACTATCAAGGACGGACGCTTCTCGTGGAAGACTCAAGCGGATCTGGCATACAGCAGTTTTGCTGAAAATAGTTTTGGAGGGATGCTGGGCGAAACCGTTACAATGACGGTAAAACCGTGCAAAATCACCCTTGGGGCATCATGGTTTAAGACCAAGGATTATAACTCGAGAGTCTATGCCTACGAGAAGAGTACACCCTATAATATGTCCTTCCCAGCCTTCTTCGGTCACGGATGCAGAGCCTATGCACTGGCTGAGGTGACGCTTCTGAAAAGTTTGACAGCAATGGCAAAGATGGGCTTTACCCACTATTTCGACCGTGACACCATAGGTACGGCCCTGCAGCAGATAAACTCTTCCTCGCAGACAGACCTTGACATCATGCTTAAATGGAACATATAAAAATATGAGAAAATATATAACAACAACATAATATGGCAACAACAGTAGACGACAAGAAGATTATCTTCTCTATGGTCGGGGTGTCGAAGATTATCCCGCAGAATCAGAAACAAGTGCTCAAGAACATCTACCTGTCATTCTTCTATGGGGCGAAGATTGGTATCATCGGTCTTAATGGTGCCGGTAAGTCCACCCTCATGAAGATCATTGCCGGACTCGAGCAGCCTACGCAAGGCGAGGTGGTGTGGAGTCCGGGCTACACCGTGGGCTATCTGCCTCAGGACCCACCGCTCGACGAGAGCAAGACAGTGAAGGAGAATGTGCAGGAGGGCGTGCAGTATGTGTATGATGCACTTAAGGAATACGATGAAATCAATGAAAAGTTTGGATTGGAGGAGTATTATGGCGACCCCGACAAGATGGACAAACTCATGCAGAGACAGGCGGAAGTGCAGGACATCATAGACTCTACCGACGCCTGGAATATGGACTCCAAACTGGAGCGCGCGATGGACGCCTTGCGTTGCCCTAAGGGTGACCTGCCAGTGACAAACCTCTCGGGTGGTGAGCGTCGCCGTGTGGCTTTGTGCCGTCTGCTGCTTCAGAAACCTGACGTGCTCCTGCTCGACGAACCTACCAACCACCTTGACGCGGAGAGCATAGACTGGCTCGAGCAGCATCTGCAGCAGTATGAGGGCACGGTCATAGCCGTAACCCACGACCGCTATTTCCTCGATGACGTGAGCGAGTGGATACTCGAACTCGACCGTGGCGAGGGTATACCTTGGAAGGGCAACTACTCTTCATGGCTCGACCAGAAGACCAAACGTATGGAACAGGAGGAGAAGACTGCCTCAAAGCGTCGCAAGACTCTGCAGCGAGAACTCGAGTGGGTGCGTATGGCTCCTAAGGCTCGTCAGGCTAAGGGTAAGGCGCGACTCAACTCTTATGACCAGATGCTCAATGAGGAACAAAAGGAGCGCGAGGAGAAACTCGAGATATTCATCCCTAACGGACCACGCCTCGGCAAT
Source organism: bacterium (assembly GCA_963657415.1). Classification (GTDB taxonomy): domain Bacteria; phylum Bacteroidota; class Bacteroidia; order Bacteroidales; family Bacteroidaceae; genus Prevotella. The sequence continues at coordinate 9,530 of CAVKNF010000009.1, forward strand.
AAGGTCATCGAGGCCAACCACGTGAAGAAGGCTTTCGGCGACAAGGTGCTCTTCAATGACCTCAACTTCATGCTCCCGCCAAACGGCATTGTTGGTGTCATCGGTCCTAACGGTGCAGGCAAGACTACTCTCTTCCGACTGATAATGGGACTGGAGAAGGCTGACGGTGGCAATTTCGAAGTGGGCGAGACAGTGAAACTCGCTTATGTGGATCAGCAACACAAGGACATCGATCCGCAGAAGACTGTCTATGAGGTAATCTCGCAGGGCAATGAGACCATGCGTATGGGCGGACGCGACGTGAATGCGCGTGCCTACATCTCGCGATTCAACTTCTCGGGCACTGACCAGAGCAAACTCTGCAGCGTGCTCTCGGGTGGTGAGCGCAACCGACTGCAGTTGGCTCTTGCCCTGAAGCAAGAAGGCAACGTGCTCCTGCTCGACGAACCTACCAATGACATCGACGTCAATACGCTCCGTGCTCTGGAGGAAGGTCTCGAGGCTTTTGCCGGATGTGCCGTTGTCATCAGCCACGACCGATGGTTTCTCGACCGCATCTGTACGCACATCCTTGCCTTTGAGGGCAATGGCGAGGTCTTCTTCTTCGAGGGCAGCTACTCCGACTACGAGATCAACAAGGCCCGCCGTCTCGGCGACACCGAGATTAAGAAGGGACGCTACCGCAAACTCATGGAAGAATAATTAGGAGGTACGGCGCCCTCGCCGCCGTACCCTTGTGGTGTTTGTGGCGAAAGGAAAATATGCGTGAACCGTGGCGGTAACTCATTTTTTAGAGGACTTACCGCCATGGTTCAGGCGTATTTTTATGTATAACAACACAGTTAAGAAGTACGAATGTGCGCTAAAATAAGTCTATAAGCAATGGAATAATTCCTTCAAATAAGATGTAAACGAACGGAATAATTCCTCGATATAAGCCCCAAATGGACGGAATAATTCCTCTTTCTATGGGGTAAAATGAAAGAAAAAGTCCTAAAAGGATTGTGCAATTAAGTGAAATACAGTATATTTGCATATGTATATAAAAGTGTGCTTATGCTGGAGCGTAAATTTGAACAATATTTAGAGGACTTCCTCCTTCATGAACCTCGTAAAGTTCTGCTTGTAAATGGAGCAAGACAGATCGGCAAGTCGTACATCATAAGATATGTGGGCAAGAAACTCTTCAAGAACTTCGTTGAAATAAACCTGAAGGCTGATCAAGAAGGAGATGCCATCTTTTCAACAGTAAAGACGAAGGAAGATTTCTATTTGCAACTGGGTGCCATTGCTGGTACTCGTCTTGGAACTAAGGAGGACACTTTAGTTTTCCTTGACGAGATACAGAGTTATCCTCATCTGATGACCATGCTAAAGTTTCTCAATGAGGATGGTAAATACAGGTATATAGCCAGTGGCTCCCAGTTGGGTGTGGCACTGTCGCAAACCCCTTCCGTCCCTATCGGAAGTATAGCGATACAGCAGATGTATCCTTTGGATTTTGAGGAATTCCTGTGGGCAATGGGCTGTGGCAAGGATACGATAGAAGGGATGCATAAGAAGTTTCTGTCGAAAGAACCGCTAAACGATGCCCTGCACAAATACATGCTCCAACAGTTTAAGATATACCTCTTGGTTGGCGGTATGCCTGATGCCATCAATAAGTTTAAGGAAAACCGTAATATGGCGCAGGTGCGTAATATACAACGCGACATTCATGCGCTATACAAGATAGACGCATCGCAATATGACGAGGCGAAGAAACTGGTGATACGGAAGGTCTATGACCTTATTCCGTCAAATATGGAGAACAAGAAGAAACGTATCATAGTGAAGAACATTGAGGGACAGAAGGCGCACAAACAGTTTAGCGACTATGCCGAGGAGTTTGAGTATCTCACAAACTCTGGTGTGGCTTTGGCTGTCCAGGCAATAAGCAACCCAGCATTTCCGCTGATAGAATCGGAGAGCAAGAATCTCTTGAAGTTGTATATGAGTGATGTCGGCTTGTTGACAAATATCCTCTATGGTACCAATATCAATGCCATACTCAGAGATGAGCGAAGCGTGAACCTTGGTGCAGTATATGAATCTGTCGTTGCTCAGGAACTTCATGCTCATGGCTTTTCACTTCACTATTATGACAATAAGCAGAAGGGTGAAGTGGATTATCTGATAGATGACTTTCAACGTCTGACAGTTTTGCCCTTGGAAATCAAGTCGGGTAAAGACTACACGGTACATAGTGCCTTGGATAAGTTCTTGTCCACTCCAGAATATCACATCCACGAAGCTGTTGTGCTCAGTAACGAGCAGATGGTGTTTGAGGAAAAGGGTATAGTCTATCTTCCTATCTACTACTGCATGTTTTTTCAGAAAGACAAGACGGGAGATGAGGATAGTCTTGTGATTCCTGACATAGAGTTACCGATGGAATAAAAGGTCATAGATGCGAAACTCTTTGCGATTTCTTGCTTATGTCGTGGGTTTTCAATAATTTTGTATTGGAAAACAAATGTATATACATAGAGATGGACTACAATTTTAGAGACATTGAGAAGAAATGGCAGAAGTCGTGGGTGGACAACAAGACCTATAAGACTGAGGAAAAGGCCGACAAGAAGAAGTTTTATGTGCTCAACATGTTCCCTTATCCAAGTGGAGCGGGCTTGCATGTGGGTCACCCTCTCGGCTATATCGCCAGTGATATCTACGCTCGTTATAAGCGTCTGAACGGTTACAATGTGCTCAATCCTATGGGCTATGACGCCTACGGATTGCCTGCAGAGCAGTATGCCATACAGACAGGTCAGCATCCTGAGGTGACCACTAACCAGAATATCAAGCGCTATCGTGAGCAACTCGACAAGATAGGTTTCTGTTTTGACTGGGACAGAGAGGTGCGCACCTGCAGTCCCGACTACTACCATTGGACTCAGTGGGCTTTCGAGAAGATGTATAACTCATTCTTCTGCACCGCTTGCCAGAAGGCTATGCCTATAGATATCCTTATCGAACATTTCGAGAAGAAAGGTACGAAGGGCATCACAGTGGCTTGCACCGAGGAACTCTCCTTTACTGCCGACGAGTGGAATGCCATGGACGAGAAGCAGAAGAGCGACACGCTAATGAACTACCGCATAGCCTTCATGGGCGAGACTATGGTCAACTGGTGTGCTGGTCTTGGCACCGTGCTTGCCAATGACGAGGTGGTAGAGGGCGTGAGCGTGCGAGGTGGCTATCCCGTGGAGCAGAAGAAGATGCGCCAGTGGTGTCTGCGTGTGTCTGCTTACTCGCAGCGTCTGCTCGATGGTCTTGACACTATCAAGTGGAGCGACTCCATAAAGGAAACTCAGAAGAACTGGATAGGACGCTCAGAGGGTACTGAGGTGAACATCAAGGTGGCTGACTCTGATGTAGACTTCACTATCTTTACCACACGCGCCGACACCATGTTTGGTGTGACATTCTTTGTGCTCGCACCAGAGAGCGAACTCGTCGACATGGTGACTACTGCTGACTGCCGTCAGGAGGTGGACGAATATATCAAGTATGTGAAGGGACGCACCGAGCGCGAGCGTATGATTGACCACACCGTGACGGGAGTATTCTCAGGTGCTTACGGCATCAATCCTATTACGGGCGAGAAGTGTCCTATCTACATATCAGAATATGTGCTTGCCGGCTACGGCACAGGAGCCATCATGGCTGTGCCTGCGCACGACTCTCGCGACTATGCCTTCGCAAAACATTTCGACCTGCCTATCATCCCTCTTATCGAGGGTGCAGATGTAAGTGAGGAGAGTTATGATGCCAAGGAAGGTATCGTGATGAATTCGCCTATGGCAGGCAAGGAGTCATACAAGGGATTCTCTCTCAACGGGCTGACCATCAAAGAGGCTATCGCTGCTACGAAGAAGTTTGTCAGCGAGGAGGGTCTCGGTCGCGTGAAGGTCAACTATCGTCTGCGCGATGCCATCTTCTCACGCCAGCGCTATTGGGGCGAACCATTCCCTGTATATTACAAGAACGGTATACCAACAATGATACCGGAAGACTGCCTGCCACTGGAATTGCCACAGGTAGACAAGTTTCTCCCTACAGAGACTGGCGAGCCACCACTCGGCAACGCTCAGATATGGGCATGGGATGAGGCTAACCGCAAGGTGGTGGACAAGAAACTCATTGACGAGAAGACCGTCTTCCCAATAGAACTCTACACAATGCCTGGTTTCGCTGGTTCTTCTGCCTACTATCTCCGCTATATGGATCCTCACAATGACAAGGCTCTTGTCAGCGAAGAGGCTGCCAACTACTGGCAGAATGTGGACCTCTATGTGGGCGGTTCGGAGCATGCCACAGGTCACCTCATCTACTCGCGCTTCTGGAATAAGTTCCTCTTCGACCTCGGCGTGTCAAAGAGCGAGGAGCCATTTGCAAAACTTGTCAACCAGGGTATGATACAGGGTCGTTCCAACTTCGTTTACCGTATCAAGGATACCAACACATTCGTGTCACTCGGTCTGAAAGAGCAGTATGACACCACTCCTATCCATGTGGATGTCAACATCGTGAAGAATGATATCCTCGACATAGAGGCTTTCAAGGCATGGCGTCCTGATTATAACACTGCCGAGTTTGTCCTTGAGGACGGCAAGTATGTCTGCGGATGGGCTATCGAGAAGATGAGCAAGTCGATGTATAACGTGGTCAATCCAGACATGATAGTGGAGAACTATGGTGCCGACACTCTGCGTCTATATGAGATGTTCCTCGGTCCTGTGGAGCAGTCAAAGCCTTGGGATACCAACGGTATTGACGGTTGCCACCGCTTCCTGAAGAAGTTCTGGGGACTCTTCTGGGACCGTGATGACCGCTTCCTCGTAGACGACACAGACCCGTCTGCCGACAGCCTGAAGTCACTCCACAAACTCATCAAGAAGGTGAGCGCCGACATAGAGAACTTCTCTTACAACACTGCCATCTCTGCTTTCATGGTGGCTGTCAACGAACTCTCACAGCAGAAATGCCACAGTCGCAAGGTGCTCGAACCTATCGTCACCTTGCTGGCACCATTTGCTCCTCATATGGCAGAAGAACTCTATTCGCAGCTGGGTCATACCACCACAGTGTGCGATGCTGAGTGGCCTGAGTTTAATGAGAAGTATCTTGTGGAGTCCACGGTGAAGATGCCTGTGCAGTTTAATGGTAAGGTGCGCTTCACTCTTGAGTTCCCTGCTGATGCCGACAAGGACAGCATAGCAAAGGCAGCACTTGAAGCACCTGAGGCAGTGAAATATCTCGATGGCAAAACCATTGTGAAGACCATCGTGGTGCCAGGCAGAATTATCAATATTGTGGTAAAGTAAACTATAAAGTAGGAATAGATTATGGGAAAGGATATAGTTGCTAAGTTGAAGAGTGGTCTGAGTGTGAAAGTGCTGATGGATTATGTCTACATAACCATCGGACTGACCATGTATGCTTTTGCGTGGGCATTGTTCATGTTGCCTTACAAACTTGTTACTGGTGGTGTGACTGGTATTGCAGCCATCGTGTACTATGCCACAGGACTTCCCGTGAGCTATTCCTATTTTGCCATCAATATCGTGCTCCTCGTCGTTGCGCTGAAAGTGTTGGGTTTCAAGTTTATGGCAAAGACCACCTATGCCATCATGATGCTCACATTCCTGCTCGACCTGGCGCAGAACTTAGTGACCCTCCCCAATGGTCAACTCTATCAGTTGCTCGGTCCTAATGAACTCTTCATGTCCATGATTATCGGAGCCATCTGCACGGGTACGGCCCTCGCCATAGTGTTTCTGCACAACGGATCTACGGGAGGTACGGATATTATTGCCGCTATAGTCAATAAATACCGCGACATATCTCTGGGTAGAGTACTCCTTACGGCAGACCTATTCATTATTTCCAGTTCCTATCTCATCTTCCAAGACTGGCGCACAATAGTCCTCGGTCTTGTGCTGATGGCATTGGAAAACTATGTCCTCGACTACATCATGGACGATAGGCGTGAGTCGGTGCAGTTTCTCATCTTCTCACGCAAATATAAGGATATTGCCCACGAGATAGGTACGAAACTCGGACGAGGCATCACCATCCTCGATGGTCACGGATGGTATTCCGGTAAGGAAGTGCTGGTGTTGTGCATCTTGGCGAAGAAGCGTGAGCAAGTCTCTATGCTCCGCATAATAAAGAAGATAGACCCCAATGCCTTCGTCTCTGTAGGCGCCGTTAGCGGTGTCTATGGTGAAGGCTTTGACCCTATCAAGGTCAAGGCACACAATGCTGAGCAGGAGAAACTCGAGCACAAGGCTTGATAATACTCCATATCGGATTGTAACATAAATATATATGAAAGTTCACAAGTTAGTGGTCCACTAACTTGTGAACTTTTGTCGTTTTACTGACTTCGTTTTCTATTTTCATACAGGTAAAGTAGGAGGTACGGCGCCCTCGCCGTACCCACTCCGCTATTGATAACCCCTCTTGAGTGGCAAAGCGGGGACGCTTCACCTACTAATGTAACTATAGTAGGTGAAGCGTCCTCGCTGCACCCATTCTCGTATTAGAGAAAACTCCCTCTTGAGCTGGTACGGCGAGGCGCCGTACCTCCTATAAAAAAAAGCCCTGCATTCTCCTTTCTTGGGAATGCAGGGCTTAATCTTTATAGGTGGGTTCTATAAATCCCCACCTATATAACTTGCGACTGTCGAGATTAGTCGATGTCGTTGTTGTGGTCAAGAGCGTCAGAGAATGGCTTTGGCTCCTTGTTCTCCATTGGGTCGTGATAGTCGTTGTCGTGCTGTGGACGTGGACGACGCTCAGGACGTGGTCCGCGGTTGCCAGCATGCTCGCCATTGCGGCGTGGACGACGCTCGCGCTCTACATAGCCCTCAGGCTTCTCGAGCAATACGCGGCGTGACAACTTATACTTGCCGGTCTTCTGGTCGATGTCGAGCAGTTTCACCTGTATCTTGTCACCTTCCTTGATGCCAGCCTCTTCCACTGTCTCCAGACGCTTCCAGTCTATCTCAGAGATGTGGAGCAGACCGTCCTTGCCTGGGAGAATCTCCACGAAGCAACCGTAAGGCATGATAGAACGAACTGTTCCCTCATATACCTCGCCTACCTCAGGGATGGCTACGATGCCCTTGATCTTTGCCAGAGCAGCGTCGATAGAGTCCTTGTTAGGAGCGGAAATCTGCACCTTGCCTACACCGTCAACCTCGTCGATGGTGATGGTAGCGCCTGTCTCCTCCTGCATCTGCTGGATAATCTTGCCGCCAGGGCCAATCACAGCACCGATGAACTCCTTAGGAATCTCGATCTGGATGATGCGAGGCACCTGAGGCTTCATGTCAGCACGTGGCTCTGCTATGGTGTCGGTGATGCAGTTGAGGATGTGCTCACGACCAGCCTTTGCCTGCATGAGAGCCTTCTCGAGAATCTCGTATGACAGACCGTCGCACTTGATATCCATCTGTGTGGCTGTCAGACCGTCCTTAGTACCAGTGGTCTTGAAGTCCATATCGCCCAAGTGGTCCTCGTCGCCGAGAATGTCGGAGAGCACTGCATACTTCTCCTCGCCTGGGTTCTTGATAAGTCCCATCGCAATACCTGATACAGGCTTCTTCATTGGTACACCAGCGTCCATCAGTGCGAGAGTACCTGCACATACTGTAGCCATAGATGAAGAACCGTTAGACTCCAATATCTGGCTCACTACACGCACTGTGTAAGGGAAGTCAGCAGGAATCTGACCCTTCAGACCGCGCCATGCCAAGTGACCGTGACCAATCTCGCGACGGCCTACGCCACGCTGAGCCTTAGCCTCACCTGTGCAGAATGGAGGGAAGTTGTAGTGCAGGAGGAAGCGCATGTATGACTTCTCCAGAGCACCGTCAACGAGTTTCTCGTCCATCTTGGTGCCGAGAGTAACCGTAGTGAGCGACTGAGTCTCGCCACGGGTGAAGATAGAACTTCCGTGTGGCATTGGCAGTGGAGATACCTCACACCAGATAGGACGTATCTCTGTGGTCTTACGGCCATCGAGACGGATGCCCTCGTCGAGGATACAACGGCGCATAGCGTCCTTCTCCACGTCGTGATAGTATTTGTCTGCTAGAGTGTTCTTCTCCTCGAGCTCTTCCTCTGTGAGTTCAGTGTGAGCGGCAGCGTAAGCCTCCTTAAACTCAGTGATGATGTTCTCGAAAGCCTCTGCGCGAGCGTGCTTCTCAAGACCCTGCTTTGTTACATTGTAAGCCTTGTCATAGCACTCCTTGCGTACCTGCTCCTTGAGGTCGTCGTCGTTGACCTCGTGGCAGTATTCGCGCTTCACGTCGGTGCCGAGCTCCTTCATGAGTTCTACCTGCAACTGGCACTGTGGCTTGATAGCCTCGTGAGCTGCCTTCAGAGCGTTCAAGAGGTCTACTTCCTGCACCTCGTCCATCTCGCCTTCCACCATCATGATGTTGTCTGCCGTAGCGCCCACCATGAGGTCCATGTCAGCGTCAGCCATCTGAGCCTTAGTTGGGTTGATGACAAACTCGCCGTTGATGCGTGCTACGCGTACCTCAGAGATAGGACACTCGAAAGGTATATCGGAGCATGCCAATGCACAACTTGCTGCGAAACCTGCGAGAGCGTCAGGCTGGTCTACACCGTCGGCAGAGAAGAGGATGACGTTCACATACACTTCAGCATGAAAATCGCTTGGGAAGAGAGGACGGAGCGCGCGGTCTACGAGACGGCAGGTGAGGATCTCCTCATCGCTTGCCTTGCCTTCACGCTTTGTAAAACCACCAGGGAAACGTCCGGCAGCGGCATACTGCTCGCGATACTCTACCTGCAAAGGCATGAAATCTGTTCCTGGAACTGCATCTTTAGCTGCGCAAACAGTAGCCAAAAGAACGGTGTTGCCCATACGGAGCGTACATGAACCGTCTGCCTGCTTTGCCAGCTTTCCTGTTTCAATTGTAATCTGACGACCGTCAGGCAATGAAACTGTCTTGGTAATAATGTTCATTTTTCTTGTTAAAACATCTGTGGAAACCCTATTGTTTCCATTAAAACATCTGATAATTACTATGGATTAACATCCGAAGTGCAAATTTACGCTTTTTCTCCTAATAATAAATAGATTATGCCGATTATTTGCAAAAATTATATGCGTCAGCCGTTTGATAGCGGTAAAAAATAGTAGGAGGTACGGCGCCCTCGCCGTACCCATCGCAAGAAAGAAAATAATTTTAGCGATGGGTACAGCGAGGGCACTGTACCTCCTATGGTTACCAATTGGCTGCTTTTGATACTCTTGCTGAATAATCAGTCTTTGTGCGTGCCTTATTTCTCGAAGTGTGGCAGGTGGAATTCGTATGACTTGTTGAATATCTGCTCCACCTTATTGATTTCGAGTAGGGTGGTGCCACCGCCTTCGCCGAAACTTCCGCTCAAGTAGGCTATCTTGTCCTCATTTCTGATATATCCCTTCTGACGGAGCATGCGCACGGCTGCGGTGAAGAGATATTCCGCCGTGTTGTACTCCTTCTGGTGCAGAGGGAGCACTCCGTAGGAGAGGTTGAGCAGACGCTGTATCTTCTCCTTATAGCAAAGGGCGAGGATAGGTGTAGGTCCGCGGAATGACGACAGGTTGCGTGCTGTCTGTCCTGTCTCGCTGTCGGTGATGATGCCTTTCACACCGAGACGTCGTGTAGACTCTATGGCAGCGTAAGAGAGGAATTCTCTCTGTGTAGGGTTGTCGCCTATTGTAGGCATCATCAGTCCGTCTTTCTCCATGTCTTTCTCGGTCTGCTCTGCCACTCTTGCCATGGTGGTCACAGCCTCGAGAGGATATTTGCCCGATGCAGTCTCGCCACTGAGCATCACTGCGTCGGTGTGCAGATAGATAGCGTTGGCGATGTCGGTCACCTCTGCACGTGTAGGACGAGGATTATTGATCATCGTGTGGAGCATCTGTGTAGCCACGATTACTGGCTTTTTCTTCGCTATACACTTCTGTATGATAGTGCGTTGTATGCCAGGTATCTCCTCTATGGGCACCTCTATGCCGAGGTCACCGCGTGCCACCATGATACCGTATGACGCGTCGATAATCTCGTCGATATTGTCCACGCCCTCACGGTTTTCTATCTTTGATATAATCTTGATGTCGCTCTTGTGCTCGTCGAGAATATCCTGCACAGCCTTCACGTCGCCAGCATTGCGCACGAAAGAGTGGGCTATGAAGTCGATGTCCTGCTCTATGGCAAAGAGTATGTTCTTCTTGTCCTTGTCGGTGAGAGCCGGCAGGTCTATGTGCTCACCAGGTATGTTCACGCTCTTGTGTGATCCCAGTTCGCCGTCGTTCTGCACCTCCACTGTCACCACATCGCCGTCGATGGATGCCACCTTCATGTCCAGGGCACCGTCGTCGAAGAGTATGTCGTCGCCCACCTTCACGTCCTTGGCTATGTTCTGGTAAGACAGGTTGATGCTGTCGTGCGATGTGTCCTCACTGGGATGACCGTAGATGTGCACCGTCTCGCCCGTCTTATATTGCAGAGGTTGAGCCGTACCGGTAGTCCTTATCTCTGGTCCCTTGGTGTCAATCATTATGGCGAGGTGTGGCGACACGGCACGCACATTGTTGATGAGTTTCTTCATGCCGTCTGCCGAAGCGTGGGCTGTGTTCATGCGCACTACGTTCATTCCTGCAAAGAACAGCTTGCGCAGAAACTCCTCGTCACATCTGCGGTCGCTGATAGAGCAAACAATCTTTGTCTTCTTCATCTTGGGTCTTCCCTTGTTTTTATGTTATTATTTCTTGTAATCGTTATCTCTCCCTTAGTTTGTGCCGAGCCATATAAACAGCATTCCCAATGCCACGAGCATGAGGTCTACGGCCTTGTTGCGCCAGTTCTTCTCTCCCAGCAGCAGCACTCCGAATGTGAATGACACCAACACGTTGCTTCTTCTGACAAGGCTAATCACGCTTATCATAGCGTTGTCCGACGACAATGCCGTCATGTAGCAGAAGTCTGCCGCCGTGAGGAAGATGCTTATCAGCACTATACTCCATCGCCATGTGAAAGGTGTCGACTTCCTACGCTTCGGCCACCAGATGAATGCCACCAAGAGAGACATCCATATGCATTGGTATATGTTATACCATGACAGCACCTCCATACGGTCCAGTCCGATGCCTCCGTTCTCGGGCGGTGCCATGAGAAACTTGTCATACAGCGAGTTGACGGCTCCCAGTACGGCTGCCATTACGACCATCAGTATGGACTTGTTGTGTCTGAAGTCGATGCCTTCCTTCTTGCCTGTGCGTGAGAGCATGAAGAAGGAGATGATGGCGGTGATGACTCCGAGCCACTGCATGAGGTTGAGCCTTTCGCCGAATATGAGCATTGCTCCCACGAGCGCCATGATGGGGCGTGTGGCATTGATAGGTCCGACGATGGTCAGCGGCAGATTCTTTATGCCGTAGTAGCCGAGCACCCACGAGGCAAGCACTGTGAGCGACTTTATCAGGATGTAGGGCTGGCTCTCTATTCCGCTCCATGGCACATATACCATGCATCCGCTGCCTATCCATCCCAATGCCGAGGCGATGACCAACGGCAGGAATATGATACTGCAAAACAGCGTGTTGAGCAGCAACACGGGCATCACAGCATTGTCCCTCAGCGATGTCTTCTTCGCCAAGTCATAGAAGCCCAGGCATAGGGCTGACGCAAATCCTAAGAGTAACCACATGACAATTCCTAACTAATACCTTATGGGTGGGTTCCTGAATGATGTTCCCACCTTTAGGGATAAATATCCATACAAATTTACTAATTATATTTCATATGGCAATCTTCTCGCGCGTTATATATATATAATATGTGAGAATTGTTGATGTATTAGGAGGTGCAGCGCCCTTGCTGTACCATGCAAACGAGAAATATTATTTGTGAAATACTTGTCTGCGTGGTACGGCGAGGGCGCCGTACCTCCTACATTATTAGCGAAAATCTCTGTCTGCATTGGTACGGCGAGGGCGCCGTACTAAGAGGTTAGCCCAAGCGTTTTATTCCGACTTGAGGCTTTCCACGGGGTTGCTTGTGGCTACGCGCCAGCATTGGGCAATGACAGTCAGTATCACGATTGCCACTACGGCGAAGAATGCCAGCGGGAAGAGCCACCAATACACAGGAGTGTGTTCTGCGAAACTCAGCAGCCACTGTCGGCTAAGCCATATGGCCACTGGTATGGAGACGGCGAACGAAGCCAGAAGAGGTGTGGCATAGCGCATGGCGAAGAGCGTTATCACCTCGCCCACGGTGCTTCCCATGACCTTGCGCACGGCTATCTCCTTGCGGCGGTATTCGGTCTCAAACATGGTGAGGCAGAATACGCCTATTATGGTTATGATGATGCATATCAGGGCGAAGAATTTCACCTGCGAGATAAACTTAAACTCATTGGCGTAGGTCTGCTGCAGTTTGTTGTCGAGAAACATCACGTCATATTGCCCTGTGCTGTCCATTCGCTGCAGAGTCTGCGCTATCTGCTGCTTAGCCTCTATCTTGTCACATCCCTTCTTCACTCTCACGAAGACGCGTGAGCAGTGGTCACCCCAAGACAGCATGTCAGGTCCTTGGATTAAGAATGCCGCGCACTCCTGACTGTTGTCCATGCGCATGGAGAAGAGTCGGAAGTTGTCGCATACGCCCACGACGGGATAGTTTTGCGTTTTCTCATCTGGCATCATTCTGAATATCGGTTCGTTGATGCGTATGCCGTCATATCTCTTCATCATCGTCTTGTTGACTATGTATGCACCTGTGCTGTTGTCTGCTTGGCGGAAGTTGCGTCCTTCGATGACCTTCAGTCCCATCGTGGTGAGGTATTCCTCGTCGCAGGGCAGCACATTGAATGTCATGAGACTTTCGCCAGTACTTCTGCCCCAGCGCATATACAAGTCAGCTGTACCCGGTATATCCTGCGCGAAGCCCACGCTCTCCACCGTGGGCAACTGCTTCAGTTCGGCACGCAGAGCCTGCTTCTTTGCCATCGCCTCTGTGCCGAGGGTGGCATAGAGCACCTCGTCTTTGTCGTATCCATAGTCGCTCTTGAAGATATATCGTGACTGCGAGGTCATCACTCCGATATAGATGGCGAGCACGAAAGCCACGGTAAACTGTATGGCCATGATGCCCATGCGTAGGCGTCGACCTCGTGGCGAGAGTCCGAACGAACCCTTGAGCACCATTGCTGGAGTAAATGATGTGCTATACCATGCAGGTATTATGGCGGAGAGTGCCCCCACTGCCATGGTGATCAGGATGGTGACGATGGCAAGCGCGATATTGTCGCCGAAGGCTATGCTGCCTGAGACGAGTCCCGTGCAGTAGGTGCTGTGGCTGAATGCCATGAGCAATATCACCGCTATGATGATGCCAATGACGGAGAGCACGATGTTTTCGCTGATTATTCCCAATCGTAGACTTGCCTGTGATGCTCCCATCACTCGTCGGGTGTTGATGCCACGGATGCGCACAGGAGTTTCCGAGAGAGTGAAGTTGAGCAGATTGAGCAGAGCCACCAGGATGATGAATATGGACGACACGGCGAGGATGTTCACCACATTGCGGTTGCCGGTGTCTGTAGGGATAATGCCTGAGAAGTATATGTCGCTGACGGGCGAAAGGCGAAACGTCAGTCCCATCTGCTGGTCGAAGAGTTTTTCATCGGTGAAACCGTTCTTTTTCATCACTTCGCCCTTTATCGTGTGTGCCATCTTCTCTATGTCAGTACTGGCCTTCAGACGCAGGTATATGACGTAACTCCATTCGCTTCCGTTGTCGATATTCTCATTGCCCAGACAGGTGTAGATGGTGTTGCCAAGAGAGCAGTTGTCGGGCAAGTCCTCGCTTACGGCCACTATCCTTACAGTTTTCTCTGTGTTGTCATAGTAAGGAATGCTGTAGGTCTTGCCCACGGCATTCTCGGTGCCAAAGAGTCGCAGGGCTTCACTGCGGGCTATGATGGCAGTGGTGCTATTCACCCAGTCGCGTGTGCTGCCGTGGATGATGTGTGCGCCGAAGAACTCCACTCCAGGATTGGAGAGCGAGTTTACTGTGGCAGACACAGTGTGCTCACCAATCTTTATGTTCTGTTTCGACGGGTATGCCGTCTGGCTTTGCAATGTCTCCACCTGAGGCAGTCTCTTGATGCCTTGCTCAAGTGGACGGCAGTGAAATGCGCCCCACTTGTCGCCGAAGACACCTCCGCGTAATTCCAGGCGGTAGGTGCGCTCATAGTGGGGTATGTTGTGGTTGTAGGTGCGGTTGTAGATCACCTGCGTCATAAACAGATAGAATGTAGCCACAGCCACGCCCAGTCCCAGCAGGTTGAGCACAGTTGCCACGCGATAACGCCGGCACATGTATAATAGACTTTTCATACTTGTTGCTCCTTTCTTCTTGATGTTTTACGGTGAATTCGGTAATTTTTCACCTTACAATAAGTCGCTGGCATAGTCCACCACCTGACCGTCGAAGAGGTTTATCGTGCGTGTGGCCATCTCCGCGTCGTGGTGCGAGTGGGTCACCATGACGATGGTGGTGCCCTCGCGGTTGAGTTGCGTCAGCAGTTGCATGACGGCAAGTCCGCTCTTGGAGTCGAGGTTACCCGTCGGTTCGTCGGCAAGTATGAGTTTTTGCTTGCCCACCACAGCCCTTGCTATGGCCACGCGTTGCTGCTGTCCGCCCGATAGTTGTTGGGGGTAATGCTTGGCGCGCTGGCTCAGTCCCACCTTGCGCAGTATCTCCGTCACGCGTTCCATGCGCTCTGCCTTGGGCACGCCAAGATAGCGCAGTTGCAGTTCGACGTTCTCCTCTACGGTGAGTTCCTCCAGCAGATTGAAACTCTGAAATACGAATCCTATGCGTCCCTTGCGGTAGGCTGTGCGCTGGCTCTCTTTTAGATGGGCCACAGGTTCATGGTCGAGATAATATTCTCCCGAGTCGGGATTGTCGAGCAGCCCGAGGATATTGAGCAGTGTGGACTTGCCGCATCCGCTCGGTCCCATGATGGCCACAAACTCGCCGTCGTTAACTTCCAGGCTGACACCATTGAGTGCCACCGTCTCCACCTCTTCCGTGCGGAAGGTCTTTGTGAGGTTTTCTATCTTTATCATATCCTTTTATGTATGTTTATGGTTACATATAATGTTATTTCAGTATGAGCACATCGTTGTCCTTGAATGCCTCATATCCGCTTGTTATCACGCGCTCGCCCGGTTCCAGTCCCTCGGTCACCTCATAGTATTGAGGGTTTTGGCGTCCTATGCTGATGTTGCGCTTGTAAGCCTTCTTGCCCGACTTGTCGACGACATATATCCAGTTGCCGCCTGTGGTCTGAAAGAAAGTGCCACGAGGGATGAGTATGGCCTGTCCCGATTTGCCCAGTTGCAAGTCTATGTAGTAGGTCTGTCCGCTGCGTATCTCGCTCGGGCGGTTGCCGTCGAAGACCAGATCCGTGCGAAACACGCCGTCGCGCACCTCGGGATACACCTTGCGCACATGCAGTTGATAAGTCTTGCCGTCGCGCGTCAGAGTGGCAGTCAGTCCCGGTTTCACGCGGTCTATGTAGTGTTCGTCAATCTTCGCCTCTATCTTGAAGTCCGTGAGGTCGTTGATCTGTCCGATGTTCTGCCCGGCGGTGATGTTCTGTCCCAGTTCCACGTCGAGGAGTCCCAGTTCGCCGTCAATAGCCGAGCGCACCTCCAGTTTGCCTTTTCTTTCCCGCACCAACATCACATTGCTGCGCATGTTGTCGAGATTGTCCTCCATCTGATTCATCTGCACCGAGCGGTAGATGCTGTCCTGATGCAGGCGCTGACCGATGAGAGACTGCTTGCGTCGTGCCAGTTCGTAGTCCTCCTTGCTCTGCAGATAAGTCTCTTGGCTTACCAGATGCTCGGCATAGAGTCTCTTGTTCTGCTGATAGGCGCGTAGTTTGCGCACCACGTCCATGTCGAGCGTAGCCTGCTCGGTGCGGTTGTTGAGCCGGTCTTGCTGCATTGTCACCTGAGTGTTTCTCAGTAAGTTCTGCTTCTCTGCCAGTTCCGCCTCGGCATTGAGTATCTGGAGGTCGAGGCTCGAGTTGCTCAGTCGGAGTATTACGTCGCCCTTCTTCACGTGGGCACCTTCCTCCACCACCTTCTCCCTCACGATGCCACCCTCCTCGGGCGATATCTGCACCACTTGTATGGGTACGACCTGTCCGTTGAGGTGCACATAGTCATTAAACTTTCCTCTTGTCACCTCGTTTGTCGTGATGTCAGAGAGTTGCACCGTGGTGCTGCTTGCCGTAGTGCTGAAAACCAGCCACAAAAGCGCCGCAATGGCTACTGCTCCTCCTGCTATATACCATGCGTAACGGCGCAGGAATGATTTCTTTGCTATTTGTCTGTCCATAATGATGATTGTCCTTTAAGGTGGAAATTTATAGAACCCACCTTGTAATAGTTGAGTAATTGCTTGTTATACATGAGTGTGAGTTGGCTTTGCAAGAGCGATGCACGGCTCTGAAGGAGAGTCACGGCGGCAGTCTTCACGTCGATGGAAGAAGCCAGACCCTCCTCATATTTCCTTGTGGTGAGTCGTGATGCGATGCTGTCAGACTCCACCTTGCGCTGCATCTTTGTGGTCTCCTTCATGCTGTTCTCCACGTCGGCTATGGCTTCCGTGATGATGCGTTGGAGTTCGGTGCGCTCATAGCAGAGGTTTTCCTCCGCCCTGCGCAGAGCCGTGCGGTTTTTGCGTATCGACGAGATGGTGGAGAGTCGGTTGAAGAGTGGTATGGATATGGCGGCGTAGATGTATTCTCCGGCGTTGTTATGAAACTGGCTCGAGAATGCCGTGTAGTTGCTGTTGTCCATGTTGCGATAGAAAGATGTCGACACTCCCGCGCCTACCGACAGGGTAGGCAGCAAAGCCCCATAGGATGAGCGTAGGGAGTGTCGTGCGGCATCCACGCTACTAAGGGCTTGCAGGATGCGAGGGTTGTTGTTTTCGGCATAGGAGCAGATGGCTGCTGGCTGTTCGGCTGAGGCATATGCGTCGTCAGTCAGAGTGTAAGAGATGGCGAGCGAGTCTTCCACAGGATAGTTCATCAGTTGCTTCAGCGTCAGCCGCGCCTTTATGGTCAGACTCTCCATGTGAGTCAGTTCATATTCGTCAGAGGCGAGAGTAGCCTCCATCTGCGCCACGTCGGCATCGCTCTTTTGTCCCACCTCAGCCATCACTTTGGTCTGGTGGAGCAACTGGCGGCTCTCGTCACACTTCTGCGATGTCATCTCCGCAGCACCCTGGCAGTAGGCAAGGTCCATGAAAGCCTTGTATACCTTCAGCGCTGTGTCGTCCTTCTCGGCCTGCAGTCCGTGGCGGTTCATCAATATGTTGGCCTTAGTCGTGCGCAGGTCGTTGTAGCGTTGCAGTCCGTCGAAGACAGTCAGGGCTGCCGTGAGCGAGTAACTGTTGTAGAATGTGCTTATGTTGGTATATGTGTTGGTCTCAGGGTCTATGGCGCGACCATAGTTTGTCTGCGCCCCGATGCTTCCGCTCACTGTAGGCAGAAAACTGCCAATGGCGCGTGTGCGCTCCGTCTTGCTGTCGTCGAGGGCAAAGCGCTGGATTGTGATGCTGTGGTTGTGCTCCACGGCATACTGCATGCAACGCTCCACAGTCCACGGTTCAGAGGCGTGCGCCATAAGTGATGCGGCGGTGAGAATTAATGTTGTCACAGATGTCTTCATATCGTCATTTGCTTTTGTCTGATGCAAAATTACTCTCTATGATGGCAACGCAGGCAATGCTATGTGACTGAAAATGTGCGATTGTATGACATTCATACACCATTATGTATGAAAATCATACAGTCAGAGTCTCTGCGAAGCGTTTTTGCCACGCTTTATGATTGCCATAGCGTGACGAATGTAAGGAATAAGTAGTAAATTTGCAAGTGCACAGCAAGTGGTGCACATATACATTATATAATATATATATATGACACACAACTATCACTCTATCGTCATAGTGGACGACAATACGGCCATACTCACGGCATTGAAGATATGTCTTGCTATGGAGTTTGAGCATGTGGTGACACTCTCTGCCCCTGATGAACTCCTTGCCACGTTAGGTCAGGAGATGCCCGATGTGGTGCTGCTTGACATGAACTTCTCGCCAGGTGTCAACTCCGGGCAGGACGGACTCTTCTGGCTCCGCACGGTGAAGAAGCGCTATCCCAACACTCCCGTGGTCCTGATAACAGCCTATGCCGACGTGCAGTTGGCTGTGAAGGGACTCAAGAACGGAGCCTCAGACTTCGCCACCAAACCCTGGGACAATGATGACCTCATACATGTCTTGCGCGATGCCATCGACAAGAGCCGGCAGGTGAAGCCCCTTGACAGGCTCGAGGCAGACCATGTGAAGCGCGTCGTCGATCAGTGTCACGGCAACATAAGCCGTGCTGCGGAACTCCTCGGTATAACGCGCCAGACACTATATGCCAAGATGAAGAAAATGTGATGTCATGACACATACATTATTATTATATATACTCATTGCCGTCATCGTCGTGCTGCTGTGCGCCATATGGTGGTTTTGGCATCACCAGCGACTGCTCAAGGTGCGCGCCATGCTGATGCGCGAAGCCATACGCAATCGTGACTTCACTTTCCGCATCCCTACCACAGGGTCTTTCTGTGGCGAGCGTGCACTGCAGGAAACTCTCAATGAGATGGGAGGCGACATAAAGAGACTCATGGCGAAAGGTGAGGTGGAGTCGTGGCAGAGGCTCACGCGAGTGCTGACGCACGAGATAATGAATGCCGTGGCACCCATCTCGAGCATCAGTCAGGCATACATGAATATGCCGCAGGTGAAGGGCACGCCACTGGAAGAAGGCATACGGGCAATACACGACACCAGCAATTCACTCTCCGCCTTTGTAGACAGTTTCCGCAAGATGACACAGTTGCAGGTGGCGACACCACAGCCTGTGGCATTGCTTGATTTCGTGGAGAGTGTGAAGGTGCTTTATCCTGATGTGGAGTGGAAAGTGATGATAGAGAATGGCAGTATCGTAAATGCTGACCCGAATATGCTCCGTCAGGTCGTTGTCAACATCGTGAAGAATGCCATAGAGGCGGGAGCGCGCCATATAGCAGTGACGGCAAAAGCGGATGAGAGTGAGGGTGATGTGTGTAGGGCTATACGTGTGAGTAACGACGGCAAGCCCATAGCGCCACAAGTGGCATGCGAGATCTTCGTGCCGTTCTTCACCACAAAGTCTACTGGTTCGGGTATCGGATTGTCTCTGTCGCGCCAGATGATGGTGTCGCAAGGAGGCAACCTCCTGCTTGCAGAAATCCCTGAGGCAGGTTATCACACCACATTTGTGATTGAGACGAATACGAAGGCGTAGGTATTCATAGTAGGTGCTGCGTCCTCGCCAGTTAAGATTAAAATATTAAAATATGCCGAGATTGAGGTGATTAATAGGAGGTACGGCGCCCTCGCCGTACCACGCAAATGAGAAATATTATTTGAGAATTACTTGTCTGAGTGGTACAGCGAGGGCGCTGTACCTCCTAAAAGTTAGTCAATCAAATACAAATACTTCTCGAGTGGAATGCCCCTGAACTTGTCCTCCTGATTGCTGCAGAGGGCAA
>CAVKNF010000010.1:0-28996 GCA_963657415.1 bacterium
AGGGCATTATAACGACAGAGAAACGCGGCGAGAAGGGTTTCGGTTATGACCCCGTATTCATGCCCGAAGGCTATGACAAGACCTTCGCCGAACTCGGTGTGGAGGCAAAAAACCAGATATCGCATCGTGCAAGGGCAGTCAATAAACTCGCCACATTCCTGAAGAACGAGAAATAGAAAGCACCCATATGAGAAACTCTCTTTTACGTCTTTTCTTCCTTGCGTCTATCCTCATCGTTGGCGCTCACTTGCCAGCCCTTGGCGCCATATTGGGAGAGTGGACCGCCTATCCCGCTTACGGCAACATCACTGAAGTGGAAAAAGGAGGCAACAACATCTATGTGCTATCCTCGGCGTCACTCTATTCTGTCAATGTCAACGACAACAGCGTCACCTCTTATGACAAGACAAAGACGCTCAGCGACACCGACATAGCCCACATCGCATGGTGCAGCGCGGCAAAGAAACTCGTCATCATATACTCCAACCAGAATATAGATCTGCTGGAGGAGAACGGCAATGTGACCAACATCTCCGACTATTACTCCAAGTCGATGACTGCCGACAAGACTGTCAATGCTGTGAATGTGGTAGGAAAGAACGCCTATCTGAGCACAGGTTTCGGCATAGTAAACATCAATGTGCGTGATGCCGAGATAACTAACACCTACACCCTCGGCTTCTCCGTCAACTGGACTCACGTGGACAGCAATCGCATCTATGCCGAGTCGTCCTCCAATGGACAGTATTCGGCTCTGCTCACCTCCAATCTTCTCGACAAGGCGTCATGGACGCGCACTGCTGACTATACCGCTGAAAACAAGACCATCGACGCAGACCTGCTGAAGACGGCACAGGATTATAGGCCTGAAGGTCCTCAAGAAAACTTCTTCGGATTCATGCGCTGGCACAACGGCAAACTCTACACAGTGCCTGGAGCGGGCGATATGAAAGACCGCAAAGCCTATGTGCAGATAAAAGACGGTGACAAGTGGACTATCATAGACGACAAGTTGAATTATGAGTCGAAACCATACTTCCGTGCATTATATGCCATTGACATAGACCCCTCTGATGCCACCCACTGGCTTGTGGGATCTGTACCCGGTCTTTATGAATATAAAAACGACCAGGTGGTGAAGAACTATTATTGGGAAAACAGCATCCTGGAGCGTGCCACTGCGGTAAGCACTACCAACGTAAATTACACAGAGGTGCCCGCATTGAAATATGACAGCGAAGGCAACCTCTGGCTCATACAGGGCATTACGTCTACACCTGGTATAATAAAGTTGGACAAGAATGGTAACTTTACAAGGTTTCGTCATGACGAGATGTTCGCTACCGAAACCATGTCCTGGGTAAGACCAAGCGGACTTGACTATGACTCAAGAGGACTGCTGTGGTTTGTAAACAACAACTGGCGCACTCCTGCACTCGCCACCTATAACACCGCCACCGACGAACTGACTGTCTACAAGAACTTCGTCAATGAAGACGGCACGGAGGTAAACCTCGTCTACGGACGTTGCTGGGCAGAGGACAAGGAAGGCAACATATGGTTTGGTACAGATGTTGGTCCCATCCAACTCCTTGTGAGCGACATCGGCGACAACACTGCCGCCTTCCAGCAGATAAAGGTGCCACGCAATGACGGAAGCAATCTTGCCGACTATCTGCTCTCGGGAGTAGACGTCACTTGTATAGCAGTGGATGGAGGAAACAGGAAGTGGTTTGGCACCAACCGCCTCGGCGTCTACGTCATCAGCAGTGACAACTTGGAGCAGGTGCACCATTTCACCGCCGAAGACAGCGGCCTGCTCTCCGACAACATAGAGAGCATAGTCATCGACGATGCCACTGGCGAGGTGTATATAGCCACCGACAAGGGTCTTTGCTCCTATGCCAATGATGCCACGTCAGGCAATGAGACTCTCGAGAAAGACAATGTCTATGCCTATCCCAACCCTGTGACGCCTGATTACACAGGTGCTGTCACCATCGTGGGATTGTCATATAACTCGGAGATACATATCACCACCTCTTCGGGACAGGTCGTGGCGCAAGGGCGCTCCAATGGAGGCACATTCACATGGGACACCTGCGACCAGCAGGGACGACGCGTGGCTTCTGGCGTCTACATGATAATGGCTTCCACCGAAGACGGCAAGAAGGGAGTAGTCTCTAAGGTGGCTATCGTAAGATAAAAGTTAGGAGGTACGGCGCCCTCGCCGTACCACGCAAGCAAGAAATATTACTTGAGAAATACTTGTCTGCGTGGTACAGCGAGGGCGCCGTACTTCCTATATTATTACAGTTCCCAGACAGTGCCGTCGGGAGTGTCCTTGATGATGAATCCGGCATCGGTCAAGGCATCGCGTATCTTGTCGCTCGTAGCCCAGTCCTTGTCGTCCTTCGCCTTCTTGCGGAGTTCCAATACCATGTCTACCACCTTGCCGAAAGCCTCGTCGCGACTTGCATCGCCTGCCTGAGTGGCATTGGTGAGACCGAGGATGTCTTCGGTGAATGTGTGCATGATGCGCGAGAGTGTAGCCAGGTCGTCAGCGGAAATCTTTGCCTTGCGGTCCACAAGCAAGTTCACCTGATGGCAAGCCTCAAAGAGGTGGCTGATGACAACAGGTGTCTGCAAGTCGTCATTCATGCCGTCATAGAGTTTCTGCTCCAGTTCGCTGACATATTTGCTTACCTCAGGCGACGAACCCTTGGCGGGCTGTATGCGCTTCAAGTCCTTCAGTCCCTGCATAAGGCGTGCGAAACCCTTCTCTGCGGCCTCGAGAGCCTCGCTCGAGAAGTCTGCCGTGCCACGATAGTGGGCAGAGAGGATGAAGAAGCGGATGGTCATAGGCGAGAATGCCTTCGTCAGTAGAGGATGGTCGCCAGTGAAGAACTGGTCGAGGGTGATGAAGTTGTTGTATGACTTGCCCATCTTCTGTCCGTTGATGGTGATCATGTTGTTGTGCATCCAGTATTTCACAGCAGGGTGTCCCATGGAAGCCTGCGCCTGTGCTATCTCGCACTCGTGGTGAGGGAACACGAGGTCCATACCGCCACCGTGGATGTCAAACTCATCGCCGAGATACTTGCGTCCCATAGCCGTGCACTCGCAGTGCCAACCGGGGAAACCGTCGCTCCAAGGACTTGGCCAGCGCATGATGTGCTCGGGCGAAGCCTTCTTCCAGAGGGCGAAGTCTGCCTGATTTTTCTTCTCGCCTACACCAGCGAGAGTGTCGCGAGAGGCATCCTTGATATTCTCGAGAGTTCTGCCCGAGAGTATGCCGTACTTATAATCCTTGTTGTATTTCTCTATGTCGAAATATACCGAACCGTTGGAGATGTAGGCGTAGCCATTGTCGAGAATCTGTTGCACCAGTTCCTGTTGCTCGATGATGTGTCCTGTGGCATGAGGCTCTATTGACGGAGGCAGCACATTGAGTTTGTCCATGGCGGCATTGAAGCGTCGGGTGTAATACTGCGCTATCTCCATCGGCTCCAACTGTTCCAGTCTTGCCTTCTTTGCTATCTTGTCCTCACCCTCGTCGGCATCGTGCTCGAGGTGACCCACATCGGTGATGTTGCGCACATAGCGCACCTTATAGCCGAGATGCTTCAGGTAGCGAAACAGCACGTCGAAGGTTATGGCAGGACGCGCATGACCCAGATGGGCATCGCCATAGACAGTAGGGCCACACACATACATGCCCACATTGGGCGCATGAAGGGGTTCGAAACGTTCCTTTCTACGTGTCAGTGTGTTGTATATCAACAGAGTTTGGTTTGTCATAGTCATTTTTCCTCTCTTATATATTATTGTGTGTAATGCAAAGTTAATCCAAAAATGCGTAACGGCAAAGAAAATTTTGCCGTTTGCTCCGATTTTGCTATCTTCGCATCGTGAAGGCGTGGTTTATTGCAGAATAAAATATGAGGACAAAGTATTTATTGCCGATTATAATGTTGTTGCTCTGCTCCTGCGGAGGCAGTCCAAGGAAGGCGGTGCCCGACGGTTTTCGTGCGGAGGTGATGCTCAAGACCACCCCTGTGAAAGACCAGGGCAAGAGTGATGTGGGCTGGTGCTGCGCCATGCTCGATGTCATGGAGAGCGAGCACCTGATGCAGGGCGACTCGGTCAACCTCTCTCCTGACTATGTGATGAGGTGCTGGATGAGGCAGCAGGCGGAACGCTATATCAGTAGCAAAGGCATGGAGGATATTTGCGTAAAGAATGACGGCGACGATGTTTGCAGGTTGATAAGGACGTATGGTTGTTTTCCTTTTGACTCCTATTACAATCCCCAACCAGTCAACTATAACGTCCTCGTGCGCAGGGTAAAGATGCTTGCCGACCTTGCCATAGCGAAGGAAAACAGCGTGGAGGAAGGTATGAAGGCTATAGATGACCTATTGGACAAGGAGATAGGTTTTCTGCCCAAGAATGTCTACATGCTACGAGCCGAATACACTCCACAGGAGTTTGCCCATAGCGTGTGCGGCAGGGACGAATACATCACTATAAAGCAAACGGAGGATGATGAAGAATGGGTGAAGATGATAAGTCGCTCATTGACCGACCGTCATCCCGTCATGTGGACAAGCGATGCGCAGAGTGACAATGCCTTCGCCATCATAGGCATGGGCAAGGATAAGGGCGGCGAACTCTATTTCGTGGCGAAGGATTCGCATGGAGCAGACAGTCAGAGCGGAGGTCGCATATATATCCCCGCTTCCTATGTAAGTGGTCATACTGCCTTTATAGTGATAAAGAGGGAAATGTGACGGATTGTTTACTTGCATCGGTAAATACTTTGTTGTAACTTTGCGGATAGGTTTATTCACCATAGTAACACCACGGGCAATACATGAAGATAGGATTTGATGCTAAAAGACTCTACAACAACTTCACAGGTCTTGGCAATCACAGTCGCACGACAATAGACATTCTCACGCGCTATTGTCCCGACAACAGTTTTGTGCTCTACACTCCGAAGATAAAGCAGACAGCAGTAACCATGCAATATCTGGACAAACCGCTATGCAAGACTCGCTTCCCTGAAGGATTGTTGAAGGGGAGCCTGTGGCGCACATTCGGCATTGCCGGTGATGTGAAGCGCGACGGCGTGGAGATATTCCATGGACTGTCAAACGAGTTGCCCATAGGACTGAAGGTGCCGTCGGTGGTGACCATACACGATGTGGCTTTCAAGACATTCCCCGACATGTATCATTGGCAGGACCGCCAGATATATGACCTGAAATGGCGCTATGCCCTCAGTCATGCTGACAGGATAGTGGCGATAAGCGAGACGACGAAGAAAGAAATCCTGAAATACTATGACGTGGACGAGGCTAAGATAGATGTTGTATATCAGCCGGTGGCGAGCCGCTACTATGAACCCGTGTCACGCCGTCCGATGTCGTATCCCTATGACTCGCCATATATGTTATATGTGGGAAGTATCAACTCGAGAAAGAATCTGCTCGGCATAGTGAAGGCTATCGAACTCCTGCCGTCGGACCTGCGCATGCCGCTTATAGTGGTGGGCAATGGAGGTGCTTACAAGCAAGAGGTGGAGGCATATATTGCCGCACGTGATATGCAGGATGATGTGATATTTGCCGGTCAGAAGATAGATCCCGACGAGTTGCACCAACTCTATCTGCATGCCGAACTCTTCGTCTATCCTTCCTTCTGCGAGGGATTTGGTCTGCCCGTAGTCGAGGCGTTGCTGTCGCACTGTCCTGTGGTAACGAGCAATGTGTCGTCACTCCCCGAGGCGGGAGGCGAGATGTCGATGCAGGCAGATCCCAATGATCCGTCTGACATCAGCAAGAAGATACAAGCAGTGCTTACCGACAATGACCTGCGCGCCAGGATGAAGGACTATGGCTATGATTATGCCATGAAGAAATTTCATCCCCAGGAGTCCGCCCTGCAGTTGATGCGTATATACGAATCACTTATAAAGTAATCTTTGTATGCAGAGGAAGTTGACTGTACTTTTTGATTACCACGCCTTTCACAGTCAGAGGTTTGGTGGTATATCGCGCTATTACTACGAGATAATATCGCGCATGAAGGATGAGAATGTGGATGTGGCTTTGCTGTTCTCGATGAACAAATACATCTCCCGCCGCGACATCCTGCGCTATGTGCCTGTGCCAAAGGTAATATTCAAACTCTTCGAAGGTGTGTTCCGTAAAATAAACCGTCACGCATCGGAGAAGAAGATAAAGAAGGCGGAGTTTGACATCTTTCATCCCACAGGCTATGACACATATTTCTTGAATGCCATAGGTGACAAACCGTTTGTACTCACCATACACGACATGACGCATGAGATGTTTCCGCAGTATTTCTCTCCTCTCGACACTACCGCTGCCAATAAACGTAAACTGGTGCAGAAGGCCACAAGGATCATTGCCATCAGCGAGTATACGAAGGAAAAGATCGTGGAGTTTCTCGATGTTGCCCCGTGCAAGATAGACGTTATCTATCACGGTATAGAGAAACGTCCCCTGGCCGTCGGAAGAGTGGGGGGCTTGCCGGAGAAATATATTCTCTATGTGGGCGAGCGCCGCAGATATAAGAACTTTGATCTTGTGGCAGAGGCGTTTGCTGAACTGGCAAAGACTTTCCCTGACTATGGACTTGTGCTTACGGGCAGAAGACTCTCTTCGCGTGAGCGCCATCTGTTTCATGATCTCGGAATAAGCGACAAGGTGCATGTATGCAGCGATATAAGTGATGCTGACCTTGACAGACTCTATCACAATGCCGAGATGTTTGTGTATCCTTCACTTTGCGAAGGTTTCGGTATACCGATTCTTGAGGCTTTTGCTCAGGATTGTCCTGTGGTGCTCAGTGATGCCAGTTGCTTCCCCGAGGTGGGAGGTGATGCCTGCGAATACTTCGCTCCCGACTCCATGGACGCTCTTCTGCATGCCATGCGCAGGATTATAGAGACTGATTCGTATCGTAACCAACTGATAGAGAAAGGGCGTGAGCGACTGAAACTCTTCACGTGGTCGGAGACAGCAAGAAAGACAGAGGAAACTTATAGGAAAGCCTTGCAGAATATTAAATAATAGTGGTATTCATTAGGAGGTACAGCGCCCTCGCTGTACCACTCAAACTATCATTATTTTCATGCTTGTTACGGGTACGGCGAGGGCGCCGTACCTCCTATGAATAGTTGCTACTTGCCACGCAGTCGGCACAGAAAATATGTGAAGATTAGTCGGGGCAGAAGGCGAGTCTTGTCTATGAGGCTGTCAACCTCGCAGATGACGCGGATATTGTCGAGTAACCCTTTTGAGCGTTGCGTATTGGATATGCCAGAAGTATCGAATATGGCAATAGCGGTGTTGAGTTGACGGAAAGTCTTCCCTGCAAGGTATAATTGCTTTGCCTGCTTGAAGTCTGCCGAGAAGCGGTGACTGATGTCAAAAGGAAAATCTCTCAGACTATCGGTACGTGTGAACACAGCCTGATGGCAATAATACATCTTGTGGCAGTTGCGTGGCGACAATGCGCGCTTCAACTGTCCGTCCTTGATGATATCCCCATACACGACATCGGCATTGCCGCATCCTTCCACCGCACGTCTTACTGTAGACTTGTCGGCAAAGCAGTCGCCAGCATTCATGAATATGCAGTAGTCGCCCGTAGCCATAGCCACACCCTTGTTCATGGCATCATATATGCCCTTGTCAGGTTCACTTACCCAGCGGTCAAGTTTGCTGGTATAGGATTGTAGCAAGGATGCCGTACCGTCGGACGATGCTCCGTCCACGATGATGTATTCTATATTTGGATAGTCCTGTTCGTCAACACTCTTCATCGTTTTTATGAGAGCGTCTTTGGCATTGTATGCCACAGTTATGACGGTGACTTTTATATTGTGTGTGTCCATTGGGTTGTCAGTGCTTGCAGTCGGGTATTTCCTTATTATAATCTTTACACCACCTTATGAAATCCTCATAGGAGCGCTTCCAGCGGTTGTGTGTCCAAAGCCAATACTGGGGATTGCGCATGATGGACTTCTCGAAGAGGCGGATATACATCTCAGTAATCTCGAAGTCGGCATACTTGTCAGACTCTTCCGTCATCGGGACGATATTGATGTCATAATATCCACGCTTCGGGCGACTGATGTCGAGATATACGCAAGAGAAGTCTCCCTGCTTAGCCAAACGCTCGGTGCCAGTGATGAGCAGAGTGTTCTTGTGATTGAGGAAGTCGCTCCAGTAATGAGTGTTGGGGAAGATGGGCACCTGGTCGCTGATAAATCCCACCACGAGGTTGCGCCCCTCACGCCGTGTGGCGATGACCTTTCTCATTATCTGCGACATAGGCACGCTCTCCGTTCCCATGCGCGAGCGCAACTTGAGCATCAGAGCATCCATGACCTTATTCTCCAGAGGGTGATACACTTGTCCCTTGAAGCAGTCGCCATGCACAAAGAGTCCGATGCTTGTCACCCATTCCCAGTTGCAGTAATGTCCGAGATAGAGAGCCACGCTATGCCCTTTGCTGAGAAGCAAAGCGATGTGTTCGGTATTGCTGAAATGCACTCGGCGCATCATCTCCTTGCGCGACATCGACGCCAGTTTGATGGTCTCGTAGATATAGTCACACAGCCAGTGATAAAATTGGCGCTCTATGCGCGCTATCTCCTTCTCAGACTTGTCGGGAAAGGAGTCGCATAGGTTTTTTCTCACCAAGCGGCGACGGTATCTGATGATATGGTATGCGATGACGAAGAGTACATCACTCAATATGTACAACAGTCGGAAGGGAATGAGAGACAGAGTATATAACAGTCCGTAGAGAAAATGAAACAGCACTTTCTGCTGACAGGACAACCCAGAGGTGACATTCATATTAAATAACAATATATTAAATAAAAATATATTCGTAACCGTTGCTTGCAAAGGTAGGAAAAAAAATTGTATCTTTGCATCAAACAGACAACAATTGTAGCAAAACCATCGATAATGCGTTTCAAGACTCGCGAACTGAAGATTAGAGCGTCGTTTTACTCAAGTGTGGCGGCATTCCTGTGGAACATCATCCTGGTGTATCTCATATATGCCGTGTGTCGTGTGTCGTATCTTCTGGAGAACTGGAGTCTGCTGAGTGAAGGCGTGGATGCGCTCGATTTGAAGAGTGTCATCATGGGCAGCCTGCGATTTGATACGTCGGCTATCGTCTATACCAATATATTATATATGGTGTTGATGTTGTTTCCTCTGCACTTGAAGGAAACAAAGATGTGGCGCAAGGTATGCAAGTGGGTGTTTGTCATCTTCAACTCCATCGCCATAGTGATGAATCTTGCAGATGCCGTGTATTTTCAGTATACAGGCAGAAGGACCACCTTCTCCGTCTTCAGCGAGTTTAGCAACGAGGGCAATTTGGGGTCGATATTCGGCGTGGAGATATTGCGCCATTGGTTTCTTGTGCTTCTTGGCATACTGCTCATCATAGCGCTATGCCGCCTGTATATGAATGTAGACGAGAAGCCTATGCTTTGGGCAAAGAAGGAATACGCGAAGTATTACGGATTTAATATCGTGACGTTTGTCGTAGTGGCGTTCCTGTCCATAGCAGGTATGAGGGGCGGCATGAGTACGGCGGTGCGTCCTATCACCATTTCCAATGCCAACCAATATGTCAACCGTCCCGCTGAGGCCGCGCTGGTGCTCAATACTCCATTCAGTATGATACGCACCATCGGCAAGAACGTATATTCTGATCCTAAATATTTCCCAGATGCCGAACTTGCAGGCATCTACAGTCCTGTGCATATGCCCGATACTGTCACGACGATGAAGAAGAAAAACATCGTCGTACTGATAGTGGAGAGTTTCGGACGGGAATATATCGGTGCTTATAATGAGCGTCTTGACGGAGGAAAGTATAAAGGTTATGCGCCTTTCATAGATTCCCTGCTTCAGAAATCCCTTTCCTTTGACTACACCTTCTGCAACGGACGGAAGAGCATCGACGGCATGCCGAGCATACTGTCAAGTATCCCGTGTTTCAAGGAACCCTTCGTACTCACTCCTGCTGCCATGAATCATGTCAGCGGATTGGCTGGCGAACTGGGTAAGGTGGGATATTATTCCGCATTCTTCCATGGAGCCGAGAACGGCAGTATGGGATTTCAAGCTTTTGCCAAGTCGACGGGTTATGACGCATATTTCGGCCGTACGGAATATGATGCCGACAAACGCTTTGGAGGGGAAAAGGATTTCGACGGCACATGGGCGATATGGGACGAACCCTTCCTGCAGTTCTTTGCCACAAAGATGTCGGAGTTTAAGGAACCGTTTATCACGAGCGTCTTCACCGCTTCGAGCCATCATCCGTTTGTCGTGCCGGAGAAATATAAGAAGGTGTATCCCGAAGAGGGCAATAATCCTATCCACAAGTGCATACGCTATACAGACCATGCGCTGAAGGAATTCTTCGCTACGGCAAGCCGACAGAAGTGGTATAAGAACACCATCTTCGTGTTTACCAGTGACCACACGAATATTCCCGACCATGAAGAGTATAAGACAGACCTCGGCATCTTCGGTTCGCCGATACTGATCTTTGATCCGTCGGGTGATATAATCAAACCTCAGCGCCGCCACTGCATAGCGCAGCAGATAGACATCATGCCCACCATCTTGGGTTATCTCGGTTATCCACATCCATATGTGGCTTTCGGACAAGACTTGACGAAAACGTCTGATGCCGATACATGGGCGGTCAACAATACCAACGGCATATATCAATATGTGAAAGGCGATTACGTGATACAGTTTACTGACGGCGGTCAACTCAAGGCTGTATACAATTATAAGAAAGACTGGCTGATGAAGCATGACCTTAAAGACAGCAACCTGTCAGAGGTGAAAACCATGGAAAGGGAACTGAAGGCATTGATTCAGTCATATATGCAACGAATGATTAATGACAAGTTAGTATGGGAAAAGTAAAGAAAGCGGGCAAGAAACGCACCAACAAGAATACTATGGGCTTGCTTCTTGAGGATTACTTCAAGAAGAACCCCGGTCGCACAATCTCCTTCAAGAATATCTTCAAGGACCTGCATCTCAACACGCATCCACTGAAGATGCTCGCCATCGACGTGATGGAAGAGATGGCATGGGATGACTTCATCGTGCGCATGAGTGATAACTCTTATATGTTGCGCGAGAGCGACTCACACACCCAGGAGGGAACTTTCCTGCGCAAGGCTAACGGACGTAACTCGTTTCTGCCTGACGGTGCCGACAAACCGATACTCGTCACCGAGCGCAACTCTCTCTATGCAATGGACGGCGACCGAGTGCGTGTCACCTATATGGCGCGCCGTCGCAATCATGCCAAGGAGGCACAAGTGGTGGAGATAGTGAAGCGTGCAAGGGAAACCTTCGTGGGATGTCTGCATGTGGATGACGATATAGCCACGCTCACCGTGCAGGACAACTTGCTACCGGCAGACATCATCATACCGAAGAAAAAACTGCAGGGTGGCAAGACCTATGACAAGGCTGTGGTGAAGATAACGCGTTGGCCTGACCAGAACAACAACACCATAATGGGTGAGGTTGTGGATATTCTCGGTAGGTCTGGCGACAATGATGCGGAGATGAACACCATCCTCGTGCAGTATGGTCTGCCTTATGTCTATCCGAAGGATGTGGAGGATGCTGCCAATGAGATTTCTGGCGAGATAACAGAAAAGGACTATGCCGAGCGTGAGGATTTCCGTGACGTGTTCACCTGTACTATAGACCCTGCCGACGCAAAGGACTTTGACGATGCCCTGTCAATACGCAAGTTGGAGTCAGGATTGTGGGAAGTGGGAGTGCACATTGCAGATGTGTCGCACTATGTCACCGAGGGCTCGATAATCGACAAGGAAGCGCAAAAGCGTGCCACATCCGTTTATCTTGTAGACCGCACCATACCGATGCTCCCCGAGCGTCTGTGTAATTTCATCTGTTCGCTCCGTCCCGATGAGGAGAAACTTGCATATAGCGTAATATTCAATATTGACGACAATGCCAATATACTGAAATATCGCATCGTGCATACTGTCATCAAGAGCAACCGTCGCTTCGTCTATGATGAGGTGCAGCAGATACTCAAAGACAGCAATGCCCTTAGTGACGAACCGACAAATCCGAAGGGAGAGTATGCGCCTGAACTCTGCCAGTTGTGGGCTATCGCCAAGCAGTTGCGTGAACAGCGCTTTGCCAATGGCGCAATAAAGTTTGAGAGCGAGGAGATGAAATTCAAACTTGATGAGAAGGGCAAACCTATAGGTTGCTATTTCAAGAAGACCGTCGAGGCTAACAATCTCGTGGAGGAATTCATGTTGCTCGCCAACCGCACCGTGGCAGAAAGCGTGGGCAAGGTGAAGAAGGGACAGAAGGCTAAGACTCTGCCTTACCGTGTACACGACAATCCTGATCCGCTCAAACTGGAGAACTTGAAGGACTTCATCGTGAAGTTTGGCTATCGCATGAAGACCACAAGCACTAAGGGCGAGACGGCTCGCTCGCTCAACAAACTTATGGACGAGTGCGGCGGTAAGCGCGAACAGAAACTCATCCAGATGGTGGCTCTCCGCTCTATGATGAAGGCAAAGTATACAGTGCACAATATCGGTCACTTCGGTTTGGCATTCGACTACTACACTCACTTCACCTCACCTATACGCCGCTATCCCGACACTATGGTGCACCGTCTGCTGACACGCTATGCCCAGGGAGCGCCTTCGGCAAACAAGGAATACTATGAGGAGTTGTGCAAGCACTCTTCCGACATGGAGGTGATAGCCTCCAATGCAGAGCGCGACTCTGTGAAATACAAGGCTGTGGAGTTTATGAGCGACAAGTTGGGCGAGGTGTTCGATGCTCACATCTCTGGTATAACGTCTTATGGTATCTATTGCGAGATAGACGAGAATCACTGCGAGGGTATGGTGCCGATGCGTGAACTCAAGGACGACTACTACGATTATGACGACAAGAACTACTGCTTGAAAGGTCGCCGCTTCGGTAATGTATACCAGTTGGGTGACCCTGTAAAGATACGTGTAGAGAAAGCAAATCTCGAAAAGAAGCAGTTGGACTTCTCGCTGGAATGAGAGGAATATGAAAATATGAAAATATTGAAAGATTGAGATATTGAGAATGGAGGGACAAAAGCAGATACGCAAGTTAAAGACCATAGAGATGCACCGCCTGAGTGTGGAGGAGTTTAAGGAGACGGAGAAACTGCCTCTCACTGTTGTCCTCGACGATGTGCGCTCACTCTATAACGTCGGTTCGGTGTTTCGCACGAGCGATGCCTTCAAGGTGAAGGCAGTCTATCTATGCGGCATCACCGCCCAACCGCCTTCCGTAGAGATACACAAGACGGCACTCGGAGCAGAAGACTCTGTGGAGTGGAGATATTTTGCCTCTACGGAGGAGGCTGTCGACGAACTTCATGCCGATGGATGCTTTGTCTATGCCATCGAACAGTGTGAAGGCAGTGTGAAGGCTCCTCTCGCAATATCCGCCGAAAACAAAACCTATGCCGTGATACTTGGCAATGAGGTGAAGGGCGTAAAGCAGACTGTCATCGATAAATGTGACAGTTGCCTCGAGATACCGCAGTTTGGCACCAAGCACAGCATGAACGTGTCGGTCACGGCAGGCATAGTGATATGGGAGTTTGCCCGACAACTGCTTCTTGCGAAATGATAAAGGAGGGTCTGTGTATTCTTTCCTGAAAACAAAAAAAGACGGCTCATGGTGAGTCGTCTTTTTTTTATTTTCTATTGACTATAGGATTCTATTTGTAGAACCCACAGGTACTGTCAAATTACTTAACAGCTTCAGCCAATTCCTTACCAGGCTTGAACTTTGCAACCTTCTTTGCTGCGATAGAAATCTTAGCACCTGTAGCAGGGTTAACGCCCTCGCGAGCTGGCTTCTCTGTTACTGAGAATGTACCGAAACCTATGAGCTGAACGCTGTCACCCTTTACGAGCGCGTCCTTGATGGCAGCAAGAGCTGCGTCGATAGCCTTCTTAGAAGCCTCCTGGCTGATACCTGTAGCAGCAACTGCCTTTACCAAATCTGTCTTGTTCATAATTTTCCTTATATAAAATTGTTATTAATGTGAATTGTCGGTCGTATTAGAATATTTCTGCCGACAAATATAAGGTGAATATTTTACATAACAAACAAAATATAGAGAAAATGTTGCTTTTTCTCCTATTTTTATCACTTGGATAGTCGTTTGGTGGCTCATACAGGATATTTTTCGTAAATTTGCAGTGTACTTAATCAATACTCGAATACAAAATGTTTCAACTGCCAAAGACGACCAAGTGTCTGCTAATCATAAATATAGTGGCATATCTTCTACTCTCTGTCTTAGATGTGCTCACATCACGTTCTGCCATGCCGATAGACCTCAATGACATCTTCGGACTGCATTTCTTCCTTGCGCCCGACTTTCATATCTATCAGCTCGTCACCTACATGTTTATGCATGGCAGTTTCATGCATCTTTTCTTCAATATGTTTGCACTGTGGATGTTTGGATGCGTGGTGGAGAATGTGTGGGGTCCACGCAAATTCCTTTTTTATTACATGATATGTGGTATCGGTGCTGGCTTGTTTCAGGAGACAGCCCAGTTTTTTGAGTTTATCATGGTGTGCAAAGACCAGTTGCCAGGATTTGTGATGGGTGACCTGATGCAGGTGGCTCACAACAGTGCCGCTGTGCTCAACTCGTGGACTACGGTAGGCGCATCGGGTTCCATCTATGCCATCCTTCTTGCTTTCGGCATGATATTCCCCGAACAGCGCATATTCATATTCCCTATCCCCGTTCCGATAAAGGCTAAGTGGTTTGTCATTCTCTATGCAGCCATAGAACTCGCTTCCGCCCTCAGTTCTTCTTCCGACGGTGTGGCTCATATCGCCCATCTCGGTGGCATGTTCTTCGGTTTCTTCCTCATCCGCTATTGGGCAAAGCATCCTGGTGCGGGGTATAACTCCTTTAATGGCGACAACCTCTTCAACCGTATGCGTCGCAATGCCAACGAGCGTTTTGGCAATAAGGCAAACAATGGAAATGGAAGCCGATGGTACACCACCACGTCCAATCCTGACTGGGACTACAATGCCCAAAAGAAGCAAAAGCAGCAGGAGATAGACCGCATTCTCGACAAGGTGAGAAAGAGTGGCTACGACAGTCTTACCAGCGAAGAGAAGCAGAAACTCTTTGACGGCAGAAAAGGAGACCTGAACTGATATTTATGGCTGTCAAAGGGGTGATAACCATCATTTATAGGCTGCTGATGGCAGCAAATGTCGTGTCTGCCTTGGGAATGGTAGGCACGGGATACGCATATCTTGTAGATCCGATAAAGTTTCCGTTATTGGCAACGGCGGATATGCTTTTCCCTGTCTTCGCTGTCGCGAATTTTATATTCCTCCTTTTATGGCTGCTCCTCGACAGAAAGTCCTCATTGTTGTCCATCCTGACCTTCATCGTGTGCTATTCGCCGATGAAAACATATATGGGCATCAATCTGCCGTCGGAAGTTCCCGAAGGCGCTATAAAGGTATTGTCCTATAACGTGTGCAATTTCAATGGTATGCAGAATGAGAATCCTGAAGACACACAATCAAAGTTGGTAGACTTTCTTGTCAATGCAGATTGTGACATTATCTGCCTTCAGGAGTCTTACGAATGGGGACTTTGCGACTCTTGCAAGAAACGCATGAATGACAAATATCCTTACTCGCAATATACCCTAAAAGGAGATGCTAAAAACTCTATTGCGATATACTCAAAGTATAAAATACTAAGTTCGGATACAATTACTTACGCCTCAGAAGGCAACCTCAGTGCAGCCTATGTCCTTGATATGCCCGTGGGGAAGACTCTCCTGATTAACAATCATCTGGAAACGAGCCACCTGTCGCTTGATGACCGCAACAACTTCAAGAATATCGTTACAGGTGATGCCAATAGGGATTCGATAAGGCATGAGTCAAAAAATATCGTATCCACTCTGACTAAGTCTTCGCTCATTCGTAATGCCCAGGTGAAGGCAGTGGCGGAATATATCCGTCAGCATATGGATATGCCCATTGTCCTTTGCGGCGATTTTAATGACACTCCCACGTCATTCAATCATAGCGTGATGAACCGCAACCTTACCGACTGCTATATTGCTACGGGTATAGGTCCTGGATGGTCGTATTGCCATAGCGGACTGAGGGTTAGAATTGACAATATCATGTGCTCTGACCACTTCCAGCCCTATGGTTGCAAGGTCCTATCCAATGTCAACTACAGTGACCATTATCCCATAGTCTGTTGGTTGAAAACTAAGGGCAAAGGTGACTGAAATACAGACGAAAAATGCCCAAATGGGCAAATAAAGACGTGTTCTTTTGGCAGATATGCAAAAAAGTGCTATCTTTGCACGCTTAGAATAGGTGAATAAAAACAAAACAATAAAAATAAAATGCAAAACAAAGGAATTGTAATTGTAACCGCCGTACTTTTGACGATTGCAAGTATCTTCTATTTGTCTTTCTCTGCTGCCACACACTATTATGACAGTCAGGCTGCAAAGATTAAAGACCCTGTATCTCAGCAGGACTACAAAGACTCGGTGAGATACCTCGGTATCTACACTTACCAGAAGTGTCTTGAAACCCAGATCGGTCTGGGTCTTGACCTGAAGGGCGGTATGAACGTGATCCTCGAGATTTCCGTACCTGAATTGGTGGAGAATCTTGCTGACCACAAGACTGACGCCGCTTTCGTGAAGTCTATCAACGAAGCAAAGAAAGAGGAAGAGAAGAGCCAGAGTGACTTCATCTCTCTCTTTATTGATGCTTACAAGAAAAATGCTCCTGGTCATCGTCTGGCAGAGATCTTCGCTACACAGCAACTTCAAGGCAAGGTTTCTCCTCAGAGCTCTGACTCAGAGGTGGAGAAAGCTCTCCGTGAGTCTGTGAAGGACGCTATCGACAACTCTTTTAATGTGGTACGTGCGCGTATCGACCAGTTCGGTGTCGTACAGCCAAATATCCAGAAGCTCGAAGGTCAGGACGGTAAGATCATGGTCGAGATGCCTGGTATCCGCGAACCTGAGCGTATGCGTAAGCTCCTCCAGGGTTCTGCCAACCTTGAGTTCTGGGAGACATACAACTCGGAGGAGATTGAACCATATCTCCGTCAGCTCGACACTCGTGTGGCTGCAGTAGAGAATGGCACTGCCAAGGACTCTGCCGCTGTAGACACAGCAAGCACAGCTGAACCAAAGAAGGCTGAGGCTAAGTTCCAACTTAAGGACTCAAAGTCTGAGGCTAAGACTGCTGCTGCATCAAGCGCAAGCGACCAGATGAAGAAGCAGCACCCTCTGCTCTCTATCCTTCAGACTACAGGCGGACGCTCGCTGAGCCTTGTTGGTTATGCCAACGTGCGCGATACTGCTGCCGTGAACAAGATTATCCACTCTGCTACTGCTAAGCAGGTGCTTCCTTCTGACTTGAAGCTCCTTTGGAGTGCTAAGCCAGCTGATGGCCTCGGTGTAAAGAATGTATATGAGCTCCACGCTATAAAGGTGACACAGTCTTCAGGTCGCGCTCCTCTCGAGGGTGACGTTGTGACAACAGCAAGTGACCAGTTCAATAGCGTGTCTGGTCAGCCTGAGGTTTCCATGACCATGAACTCTGAGGGTGCTCGTCGTTGGGCTGCCCTGACAAAGGCTAACATCAACAAGGCTATCGCCATTGTGCTCGACGGATATGTTTACTCTGCTCCACGTGTTAACGGTGAGATCAGCGGTGGACAGTCTTCTATCACAGGTAACTTCACTATCGAGGATACCAAGGACTTGGCTAACACTCTGAAGTCTGGTCGTATGCCAGCTCCTGCACGTATCGTTCAGGAAGAGGTCGTAGGTCCTACTCTCGGTGCACAGTCTATCCAGCAGGGTATCATCTCATTCGTCATCGCATTCGTGTTGCTGATGGCTTACATGGTATTGATGTACAACTTCAATGCCGGTATGATGGCTAACGCAGCCCTCTTGGTAAATATCTTCTTCACTCTCGGTATCCTTACTTCATTCCAGGCGGCATTGACGATGTCGGGTATTGCCGGTATGGTGCTGTCACTCGGTACGGCTGTGGATGCCAACGTGCTTATCTATGAACGTATCAAGGAGGAGATGCGTCGCGGTCTTGGCATCAAGCAGGCTCTCAACGCAGGTTATAGCAATGCCTTCTCTGCTATCTTCGACTCTAACATCACTTCGCTCCTTACTGGTGTGATCCTCTATATCTTCGGTACAGGTCCTATCCGTGGTTTCGCTACCACTTGGATCATCGGTATCATCTGCTCATTCTTCACAGCAGTCTACCTCACCCGTCTCGTTTACGAGCATCAGTTCAGCAAGGACCGCTGGTTGAACATCAAGTTCAGCACACCATGGTCAAAGAACCTCCTGCAGAACCTCGACATCAAGTTCATGTCGCTCTACAAGAGAAGTTTCACCATAGCAGGCATCCTGATGGTAATCTTCTGCATCAGTTTCATCGTTCGCGGCATGTCACGCAGCATCGACTTCACTGGTGGTCGCAACTATGTCATCCAGTTTGAGAAGGCTACTGAGCCAGAGCAGGTGCGCACCGTCATTGCTGACGCATTCCCTGGTTGCACAACAGGCGCTCTTGCCCTCGGTACAGACCATAAGACAATACGTATCTCTACAAACTATAAGATAGACTCTAACTCACCTACTGTTGACGATGAGGCAGAAAACATCCTCTACACTTCTCTCAAGAAGGCAGGACTCGTTTCTCAGTCAAACCTCTCAACATTCAAGAATCCTGATGTTCGCGCCGGCGGTTCTATCATCAGTTCCACAAAGGTTGGTCCTTCTATAGCAAAGAACATCACCTATGGTGCCATCATCAGCGTGCTCATCGCATTGCTCGGCATCTTCCTCTACATCCTGCTCCGCTTCCGCAACCTCGCATTCTCTGTAGGTGCTGTCGTAGCGCTTGTAGTCGACACAATGGTAGTGCTTGGTGTCTACTCATTGTTCTGGGGCATCCTGCCATTCTCTCTCGAGATTGACCAGACATTCATCGGTGCCGTGCTGACCGTGATCGGTTACTCTATCAACGATAAGGTGGTGGTGTTCGACCGTATCCGTGAGAATTTGCATCTGCACAAGAAGCAGAACATCCAGATTACATTCAACAACTCTATCAACCAGACACTGACACGTACTATCAACACCTCTCTGAGTACATTGATCGTGCTGCTCTGTATCTTCTTCCTCGGTGGAGAGAGCATCCGCAGCTTCTCATTCGCAATGATTCTCGGTGTTTTAGTCGGTACTCTGACATCTATCTTCATCGCATCGCCTGTGGCTTACCTCGTACTTGGCCGCAAGATTGAGAACCGTCTCAATGGTGCTGAGGCTGAAGTTGCTGAAGTAAAGGCATAATTTGCACACACTGTCTGCTACTCTTGCAGACACCAAGATAAATATCAGGACTGCCGAAGGCATTCCGCTGATAGCAGTCCTGATATTTGCCCCTATAGTTAAATGGATAGAACGGAGGTTTCCTAAACCTTTGATCCGAGTTCGATTCTCGGTGGGGGTACTCGATAGACTTATTGCATTTTCATGTATCGCACTATTCTTTCAGTGCTCTTTGCACTTTCTTCTCTTTTAGCCTTTGCCCAAGGTGTTGTCAAAGGCACAGTTTACGACAAACAACATTCAGAACCTCTCGGTTTCGTCACCGTGCAGATTATGTCTGCTGGCACGACCTCTCTTGCAGGGGGTACTATGACCGATGCTGACGGCAAATTCCATGTCGACGGTCTCAAGAACGGTAAATACGTGCTCAAACTCTCTTCTATCGGTTATAAAGATGTGGAGCGCAACTTTGAGATATCCGCCAGTCGTGCCAATCAGAATTTCAATATTCTCTATATGACCGAGGACGCCCACCAGTTGAAGGAGGTGCAGGTGACAGGCCAGCGCTCTGCCATGAAACTGGAGGTTGACCGCAAGACATTCGATGTTAGCCAACTCATCACCAACTCAGGTCAGGCTGCCAGCGATGTCCTGGAGAATATCCCGTCCGTAGAGGTCGACAACGACGGCAACGTGTCCCTGCGCGGCAACTCTTCCGTAGAGGTGTGGATCAACGGCAAGGCTTCCGGTCTGACCTCCGACAACCGTGCCACCATACTTCAGCAGTTGCCTGCCGAGGATATCGAGCGCATAGAGGTCATCGACAATCCTTCGGCAAAGTATTCTGCCGAAGGTTCTGCCGGCATCATCAACATCGTGATGAAGCGTGACCGCAAGGCAGGCTATTACGGTTCCCTGCAGGCAGGAGGCAACACACGTGGCGGTGCCAACACTTCTTTCAACATCAATTACAATTCAGGTCTCCTCGATGCTTTCGCCAGCATAGGCTATCGTCATCACTCCAACACAGGTCATACTGAGAGCCAGCAGGACAACTTCACCACCGCCGCAGACGGCACACGCACATATAACAGTTTCCAGAATTACAGTGCCGACGAAAAGCAGTGGGGCAACAATCTCTTCACACGTGCGGGCGTGACACTCCATGCCACCAAGAAGGACGACTTCTCCCTCACGGGTATGTTTATGACCGGTGGAGGCGAAGACCGCACCACTACACCTTATAATTATGGTAAGTATGATGCCTCAGGCAATGCCTACGATAATTATCAGATGACGCGATGGACCACAGGCTCTGATAGGATGAAGATGTTGCATGGAGAGTTTGACTACACTCACCAGTGGTCTTCTACCCACAAGCTCGACTTCAATTTCTCTGCTGATAAGTGGGCAAACGATAATGACAACTTCTATCGTGACTTCGCAGACTACAGCACGCTCCCCACAGCGACGAAGCCAAATGTCTATTCTTGGCAATACCGTCCGCAGAATATCGGCAACCACTCCTTTGAAGCCCGACTCGACTACGAGAACCAGATAACAGACAACTTCAAGTTGGAGACTGGCTACAATTGGAATGGTTCGTATGAGAATACTCCACAGCAGAGTTATGAGGCAGAAGATGTCACGGGCAACAAACCGTCAATATTCGACTCTGTAGACCCCAATCAGGACTATTCTGCCTATGAGGACCATGTCTATTTCAATCGCTTCATCTATGACATGAATGTGCACGCGCTCTATGTCACTGCCAACCTCAAGTTGGGCAAGTTTGGCATCATGGGAGGTCTGCGCGGTGAATACTGGAAGGTGCATACCGAGAGTTACGACTGGGACCAGGAATATGCAGGAGCCACGAAGGACAAGCCGTTTGATAAGGACTACTTCCAACTATTCCCGAGTCTCTTCGCTTCCTATCAGATAACGGAGAATGACCAGTTGCAGATAAACTACACACGTCGTCTGCGCCGTCCTTGGGGAGGTCAACTCAACTCGTTCCGCGACACGCGCGACGCCACGATGATATCCTTCGGTAACCCCGAACTCACACCTGAGTACTCCAATTCCTTCTCGCTCAACTATCTGCGCACATGGACCGAGCACTCTCTGCTCCTGTCCTTGTATTATCGCCCTACTTATGACGTCATGCAGGGCATCACCTATCGTGATTTGACCGAGGACATCATGTATCGCACCACGATGAACCTCGCCAAGAGTACATCCTCGGGTGCCGAACTGACTGTGAAGAACAGACTCTTCCGCATCCTCGACCTTACCACGAATATCAATGCATATTATTATAAACTCGATGGATTCTCCTATGTCATCAATGACCAGACGGTGACGGGTGCAGAGCAGAAACGCTTCACATGGAATGCCCGCATACAAGCCAACTTCGCCCTACCTTATGACATCAGCGTGCAACTCGGCGGTCGCTACAGATCGCGCCAAGCCATCTCCCAGGGCTATCGTCCTGCCACATGTCACATGGATCTTGGCATACGCAAGAACTTCCTCAACAAGCTCTTCACCCTCTCCGTCAACTGCCGCGACCTGCTCGACTCGCGCAAGTGGGAATCCACGACCGAGAGCGATACTTACAGCCGCCATCAGATCAACCGACGCAGTTCACGTTCCGTATCAGCCACGCTGACGTGGAACTTCGGTAATATGAAGTCAAAGAAGAAGCAGCGTGATAACGGCGACGAAATTTCCCAGCCCGACTATAATTCCGCAGGCATGGAAGAGTAAAGTTTGCTCGTGTCAGTACAGCGAGGCAGTTTCGCCTACTGCTTTACTTTTACTCACATGCGTTGGTACAGCGAGGGCGCTGTACCTCCTATAGAATGTAACATTTCATAGGAGGTACGGCGCCCTCGCCGTACCCATTTCAAGCATGTAGTAGGCGAAGCGTCCTCGCTTTGCCCAAATAAATTATATTATCCTCATGAAGGTTTGAGCAAGGCTTCATCAACGTTTAGACCTAACTAAAATCTATGTTCCAAACTATGGAACGTGTATTCCAAACTTTGGAACATGTATTCCAAACTATGGAACTTATGTTCCAAACTTTGGAACATAGATTTCATCTAACTTCAAATCCTTTTTATCCCTGCTTCAAATCCTTTTTATCCCTGCTTCAACCCCTTTCTATCCCAGCTTCTATCGCTTATTCACCCACATCCTGTCATCTTTCATTATTGCACGACAAGCACACCCATGGCACCTGTAGTGGAGGCGGGGAAACGGTTGAGGGGAAGCGAGTTTTGGGTTTCGCCCTGGATGATATATCCTCGGTTATTCATGTCATACACCCTGCCGCAAACTTTGCAGGTGGCATGACCTTTCTCATCCATTGTCAATGGTTTGCTCTTCACGGGAATGGCATCGGGGTCGAAACAGTTGGGACACTCATAGTCGTAGGCATAGAATGTGGCGGGATTGTCGGCATTGCCATAGCCGACAATCACTCCGTTGTTGAGCCCGAATATGAGCGACATGCGCTGTTCCTTAGCCGTGAAGAGTTGTGTGGACGAGAGTCCTGTGTTGGTAGAGAAGGCGAATTGGCTTGCTCCGCCCGACATGGTCTTGCGGATAAGGCAGAACGTTCCGGGCGACATATTGTTCATCGCAGCCGCGAGAGTGGCATCCACATGCTCAGCATTGTTGATGACCACATAGCACGGACGACGGCAATATTCGTCGATGGCATTCTTGCACGCTACGAGTGGCAAGCAAGCCAGCAGGCTAAGCAAGAAGTTTCTTTTCAGCATCCTCTACCTTTTCAAAGTGAAATCCGTCAAGCACCTTCTGCATGAGAGCCTCTATGCGGTCGTTGCAGAGGTTGCCTATCGAGCCCTCGTGAGTGTGGTGTATGTTCTTGTCGGGAGTAAACTTCCCTGCCTCGATGTCGAGTCCCACTTTCTTGTAGGCGTCGCGGAAAGGCATGCCCTCCGATGCCAGGCGGTTGACCTCCTCCACAGAGAACATCGGGTCATACATCGGGTTGTCAAGTATATGCTCGTTCACCTCCATGCGGTTGATGATATAGGCTGCCATCTGCAGGCAGTCCTTCAGTTCGTCGAATGCTGGCAGGAACACCTCCTTTATCATCTGCAGGTCGCGGAAATATCCCACTGGCAGATTGTTCATTATCAGCAGCACTTGCTGTGGCAGAGCCTGCAGTTTGTTGCACTTAGCACGTATGAGTTCAAATACGTCAGGGTTCTTCTTGTGGGGCATGATGCTGGAGCCCGTAGTGCATTCCTTAGGCAGTTTTACGAAACCGAAGTTCTGGCTATTAAACATGCACGCGTCGAAAGCCATCTTTGCCACCGTGCCTGCCACTGAAGCCAGAGCGTAGGCTACGTTGCGCTCCATCTTGCCTCGTCCCATCTGTGCATACACCACGTTATAGTCCATGGAGTCGAAGCCAAGGAGGTCGGTGGTCATCTGACGGTTGAGAGGGAATGACGAACCGTAGCCCGCTGCCGAACCGAGCGGGTTGCGGTTAGTCATCTTGTATGCCGCCTGCAGAAACAGCATGTCATCCGTGAGGCTCTCTGCATAAGCGCCAAACCACAGTCCGAAACTTGATGGCATGGCTATCTGCAGATGCGTGTAGCCTGGCATGAGGATGTTCTTATACTGGTTGCTCTTCTGTATGAGTTCCTTGAAGAGGTCGTCCACACAGTTTACGATGTCCTTTAAGGCAGCGCGAGTGAAGAGTTTAAGGTCTACGAGCACCTGGTCGTTGCGGCTTCTGCCCGAGTGTATCTTCTTGCCCATGTCGCCGAGTTTGCGCGTGAGCATGAGTTCCACCTGCGAGTGCACATCCTCGATGCCTTCCTCTATTATGAACTCACCACGCTCGCAGATGGCATAGATATTCTTCAGTTCAGCGAGCAGTGCCGGCAACTCGTCCTTGCCTATCAGTCCAATGCTCTTGAGCATCGTGATGTGAGCCATACTGCCAAGCACGTCATACTTGGCAAGATAGAGGTCCATCTCGCGGTCTTTGCCCACGGTGAAGCGTTCTATCTCCGAGTTAATGTCATATCCTTTTGACCACAGTTTGTTAGCCCCTGTGCTGTTTTTGTCTGCCATCGTTGTGTGTAGTGTGTTATGAGTGCGTATGTGAGAAATCTTAATAGTTTATCATTGCCAGAGCGCCAGCCACCTGCTCTATGCCGTTTTTGAGTTTAGAGCCTATCATTGGCTTGAGCATAAACGGTATGTCGGCGTCGACAGTGAGTTTCATCTTGCTTGTCAGGTCTGTCACTGGCAATACCTGTATCCAGAGAGTGGCCTTGACGGGCGACTTGTCGGTGACAAACTTTATGCATTTGTTTTCCTCGCGCTCGATGATGCTCAGCGAGATGGTGCCCACCATGGCGGCTGGTATGCTTATGCTGTCGCTTGTCAGTTCGACATTGGCAAGGCTGTCGAGGGCATTAGCCTGTCCAGCCTCGCGCATTTTCTCTTTCAGGTTTTCGTCGGTGCGTGCTCTCTCGAGCAGCGGACGCAGGTTCTCCAGATTTGACAGAGTGGAGTAGACACGCTCCACGGGAGCGTTGACGGGTTTTACAGAACTGCTTTCTTTCATGTCTTTCTTACAGTGTCAGTTA
The DNA here is from genome assembly GCA_963657415.1 of bacterium. Taxonomy (GTDB): domain Bacteria; phylum Bacteroidota; class Bacteroidia; order Bacteroidales; family Bacteroidaceae; genus Prevotella. The sequence goes on from CAVKNF010000010.1 coordinate 25,192, forward strand.
TAAATGAGTCTATGCCCGCAGTCTTAGTCCTGCTTCCATGTGGAAGGACTCTTTCTCCACTCCTTGAGCACCTCGAGGTCTTCAGGCTTGATGTAGCCCACCTCGGCAGCAATCTCTGTCGTAGCGTCATAGTCGCAGATGGTGACGAGTTTCACTCCTGCAGCCTTGAATGCTTCCTCTGCCACAGGGAAACCGTAGGTGTAGCTTGCCACCATGCCGACAACATCGAAGCCTGCCTGACGCAGAGCCTCCACAGCCTTGAGTGACGAACCGCCAGTAGAGATGAGGTCTTCGATCACCACCACCTTGGCGCCTTCAGGCAGAGTGCCCTCGATGAGGTTGCCCATGCCATGGTCCTTTGGTTTAGACCTTACATAGCAGAATGGCATGCCGAGTTCTTCTGCCACGAGTGCTCCCTGTGCGATGGCACCTGTGGCAACGCCTGCCACTGCGACAGCCTCGGGGAAGTTTTCATGCACGAGGTGCACGAGTTCCTGCTTCACGAAAGAGCGTATCTCGGGGTAAGCCAGAGTCTTGCGGTTGTCGGTGTATATGGGTGAACGCCATCCTGATGCCCAAGTAAAAGGTTCATTTGGTTGTAGTTTAATGGCTTTGATACCAAGAAGTTTGGTTGCAAACTGTTTCTTTATAGGATCCATAAAATCAAGATGTTAAGTAAATTTATTTGCAAAAGTAGCAAATAAATCCGAGATAGGCGCATCAAATCATATTTTTGTACACCCGATAGACATGACGCTTATCTTTTCTGCACCAGCCTTTTCCAGTTCTTTGCCGCATGCACTGACGGTGGCGCCAGTGGTCACGATGTCGTCGACTATCAGTATGTGCTTGCCTGCGATGCCTTTGCCGCTGCGTATACGGAAAGAATCATCCACATTGCTCATACGCTCAGACACAGAGAGTTGCGTCTGACTTAGGCTGAAGTGAGTTCTCTTTAGCGCTTTGTCGTTAACGGGCAGTCCCGTCACCTGGGCTACTCCTCGCGCTATGGCTGTGCTTTGATTGTAGCCGCGATGCCATCTTCTCCTCCATGTTATAGGTACTGGCACTATCATGTCTATGCCGTCGAAGAATCCTTCTGCGCCAAACTCCTCTGCCGTGACGCGTCCGAGCCAGATGCCTACATCTTCCTTGCCGTGATATTTCAAGTCGTGGATGAGACGGCTTGGTGAGTTGTGCGACTCATAGAAGAATAGCGCCGCCGCCCGCTCTATGTTGATCCGTCCCCAGAAGCGCTTTGCCATATTGTTGTCGTAAGGTGCTGTGGCATATCCTGTGCGTGGCAGATGGCGGTTGCACACGGTGCAGATCTCTTCCTCGGCAGTGCTCAACCGCTTGCCGCAGATGCGACAGGCGCGGGGAGAGATGAAATCGAGTAGGGCGGTCAGCATAATGTGTCGTCAATGTCGTCCATATCGCCCGTGAGGCACTCTTTGATGATGTCGAAGGTGAAACCGCGGCTCATGGCAAACTTTATGAGTTTCATGTTTTTCTCATATTCGCTCTGTGCCTTCACCGACCGTTCCTTCTGACGAAGCATAGGGCGCAGTATGGCTATGTATTCATTGTCGTCCACCTCATCGAGAGCCTCCTCCGCCATCTTCTTGTCAATGCGCTTCTGGAAGAGAGCGAGTTCTATCTTGCGTCGCCCCCATTTGTTAAACCGCATCTTCTCACGTATGAAAGCACGGCAGAAACGACTGTCGTCTACATATTTCTCATTTACAAGATATTCCATGACACGTGCTTGCGTCTCTTCGTCTATCTCCCATCGGCGCATCTTCTCCGTCATCTCGTAAGAGCAGTGTTCTGCTCCCGAGCAAAGAGAAGTGAGTTTTGATAATACTTGTTGTTCGGTCATAAGCGTCCTCCCACTGTGCGGTAGTTGTCAAACTGGTCTTTCTTCACCTCCACATCATGAAATCCCGATGAAGTGAGCAGTTGTGCCACCTCTTTATAATATGCCCTGTTGATTTCGAATGTGAGTTTTCCTCCCTTGTTTAGATGATGTGTGGCAAAGGCGGTTATAGCCTTATAGAATCGCAGAGGGTCATCATCGGGTACGAACAGCGCAAGACTGGGTTCGTGGTCTATGACTATCGACTCCATGTCCTCGCGCTCCCTTTCGCAGATGTAAGGCGGATTGCTCACTATGATGTCGTATTTCTGATTGCAGTCGATGCCTATGTCGAGGATATCCACCATGTGGAATGTCACGTTGTCAGCCCCTAATCTGTCGGCATTGCCTTTGGCTATGCGCAGGGCAGTGTCGCTGATGTCCCATCCCTCCACTGTCCATGAGGGCTGGTCGAGGGCTATCGAAATGGCGATGCAACCGCTACCGGTGCCGATGTCGAGCGCGTGCAACTTGTCCGTCGGGGCGTTTGCCTTTGCCTCGTGCGCACATTCTTCGATAATCAGTTCCGTCTCCGGGCGCGGTATGAGTACCCCCGGCTCTACATGGAATGTGCGGTCGCAAAACGATGCTTCGCCAAGGACATACTGCACCGGTTCACCTTTTTCCAGCCGTGTCATTATGCCCTCCAGTCTCTCCTCCTCTTCCGAGGAAAGACTTTCTATGCCTCCGCACAGCACGTCAGTCCACGACATGTGGAAAGCGCTCTCCATGACGATTCGCATGATGGCGCGTGCCTCGCCCTGGTCATATCTTTGCGATAGGCGTGATGTCAGTTCTCTAAGACTCATAATGCACAAAGTTAGCAAAAAAGTATTAACGTTATGCCCGCTGTGGTGCGTTTTCGCATAAAAAGACTAACTTTGCCACATCTGACTCAAATTGTGTTGGCACGCTATTTGAACATTGTTAGAATGACAGTCCTGCGCTATTAAGCAGGCATTGAAGTGATATTTATTAAGAAAATTGAAATGGAAAAAGACGAATTCTACAGACAGATTGACCAACTGGAAGGCAGACGCATCGCCGTGCCTGCACTTATAAGAAAGGTCTACACATGGATGGCAATGGCTCTCGCCATAACGGGCATTACTGCCTATGGCGTTGCCATCAGCGACAATCTTATCAACCTCATCTTCGGCAGTAAGATGGTGTTCTTCGGTCTCATTATAGCCGAACTTGCCATGGTGATGCTTCTCACGGCACGCCTGCACAAACTCTCGCTGACATCAGCCACGCTGATGTTTATCGGCTACTCGGTGCTCAATGGTGTCACGCTGGCAAGCATCTTCCTTGTCTACACCATGTCGTCGATAGCCACGACATTCTTCATCTGCGCCGCCACCTTCGGAGTGATGTCCGTCTATGGCGCTATGACGAAGACAGACTTGAGTTCGATGGGCAAGTTGCTCTTTATGGCTCTCATCGGATTGATTATCGCCACAGTGGTAAACATCTTTGTTGCCAGTTCGGGACTCGACCTCATCATCAGTTATGTGGGTGTGCTCGTCTTCGTGGGCTTGACAGCCTGGGACACCCAGAAGATAAAGATGATGCTTGCTGATGCAGACTATATGGACGAGAGCACACAGAAGTTGGCACTCATCGGAGCCCTCTCGCTCTATCTCGACTTCGTGAACCTCTTCCTCTATCTGCTACGTATATTCGGAAAAAGGGACTAAAGGTAAAATTGATACATACGAAAAAGACGCAGTCATATGACTGCGCCTTTTTCGTTATCTGTTATGTAAGTGACTTATGCCAACTTGCCAAGATTGATCATCTCTATGGCTGATATCATGGCATCGGCACCTTTGTTGCCCGCCTTCGTGCCGGCACGCTCCACAGCCTGCTCTATAGAGTCGGTGG
>CAVKNF010000011.1:0-28623 GCA_963657415.1 bacterium
GCAAGCAGGACGTGCTGCGCTATGTGCTCACTGCCAATGCGCCTGAGACCAAGGATAACAACTTCACATGGAAGGACTTCCAGGAGCGCAACAACTCTGAACTGGTGGCCATCTACGGCAACTTCGTGAACCGTGCGCTGCAACTCACCAAGAAATATTTCGGTGGCGTAGTGCCTGAGTGCGGCGAACTCCTCGACGTGGACAAGGCTGCCATGGACGAGTTTAAGGGCGTGAAGGCCAACGTGGAGTCTCTGCTCGAGACATTCAAGTTCCGTGACGCTCAGAAGGAGGCAATGAATCTCGCCCGCATCGGCAACCGCTATATCACAGAGTGCGAGCCTTGGAAAGTGTGGAAGGAAGACCCTAAGCGCGTGGAGACCATCCTCTATGTGTCACTCCAGCTCGTGGCTAATCTCGCCATAGCATTCGAACCGTTCTTGCCATTCAGCAGTCAGAAACTGCGCTCTATGCTCAACCTCGACAGTTTTGAGTGGGAGAGCCTTGGATCTACCAACCTGCTGAAGGCTGGTCAGCAACTCAACGAACCAGAACTGCTCTTTGAGAAGATTGACGACGAGACTATCGAACTGCAACTCAAGAAACTTGAGGACACCAAGGCTGCCAATGAGGCTTCGGCATTCAAGCCAGCACCTGTAAAGGAGAATGTAAGTTTCGACGACTTCGAGAAACTCGATATCCGTGTGGGCACAGTGACCTCATGCGAGAAGGTGAAGAAGAGCAAGAAGTTGCTCAAATTCCATATCGACGACGGTACTGCAGACGGCCGCACCATTCTTTCCGGTATCGCAGCCTACTATGAAGACCCTCAGGCACTCGTGGGCAAGCAGGTGCTCTTCGTGGCAAACTTCGCCGCACGCAAGATGATGGGCGAGGAAAGCCAGGGAATGATACTCTCTGCCGTAGACTTCGACGGCAGTCTCTCGGTGGTGACAACCTCCAAGGATATCAAACCAGGTTGCAGCGTAGGATAAAGTTACGATGAAGGTTCTTGTCACCGGAGCGTCTGGCTTCATAGGCAGTTTCATAGTGGAAGAGTCTCTCTGTAGAGGCTACGAGACTTGGGCTGCCGTGCGCAAGACCAGTTCGAGGCGCTATCTGCAAGACAGCAGGATACACTTCATAGAACTGGCTTTCGGCGATGAGGACGCCATGACGGAGCAATTCCAAGAACATAAGTTTGACTATATCGTGGATGCCGCGGGCGCTACCAAGTGTCGCAATGCGGCAGACTATTTCAGAGTTAATACTGACGGAGTGAAGGCTATGGTCAATGCCCTACTCCGCAGTGGAATGGATGTGAAGAAGTTTGTCTTCTTCTCATCCCTTTCTGCTTATGGGGCCCCACGCGAGAAAGAACCGCATGAGGACATCCTCGACACCGACCCCATGATGCCCAACACTGCTTACGGCAAGTCAAAACTCGAGGCAGAGCGCTTTCTCGCCACCGTAAAGGATCGTCTCAACTACACCATACTGCGTCCTACGGGCGTCTATGGTCCGCGCGAAAAAGACTATTTCCTCATGGTGAAGAGCATCAGCCAGCATATGGATGCCGCCGTGGGCTACAGTAGGCAGGACATCACCTTCGTATATGTCACGGATGTCGTGGCAGCCGTCTTCCTTGCCTTCGACCAGAAGGATAGCGGCAGAGGATATTTCCTCTCCGACGGTAATGTCTACGAGAGTGCCACATTCTCACAACTTGTGCGCAATGAACTCGGCAACCCCTGGTGTCTGCGCATAGTGATGCCTATAAGCATTATGAAGGTGGTGTGCACGCTTGGCAGTTGGTGGGCGAATGTGAGCGGAAAGATAACGGCACTCAACAAAGACAAGTTTCACATCCTTGCCCAGCGCAACTGGCGTTGCGACATCACTCCTGCACGCAAGGATTTGGGATACACACCTATGATAGATTTGAAGGAAGGAGTGAAGCGCACCATAGCATGGTATAAACAAGAGGGATGGATATAAGCCCCTCATAGGACAAAATGAAGACAAAAGACCTTTTTACCCTCGACAAGAAACCCGTGAAGGGACTCATACCCGTGGAATGGGCAGTGCTCATCTACACCATATTGACCTCCATCCTCATGATGGTGATGTATACACGCCTGCACGCTCCTGCCGAGATGACATCGCTCCGCATAAGGGCCGTGGTGCTGATGGCAGCCATGTGGGCTATCTACAGGATGGTGCCATGCCGCCTGACGATGCTCGTCAGGGTGGCGGTGCAGATATATCTCCTGGCAGACTGGTATCCCGACACTTATGAGTTTAACCGTTGCTTCTCCAATCTCGACCACATCTTCTGCGGATGGGAGCAAAGCCTCTTCAGTTGCCAGCCGTCGATAGAATTCTCAAGACTCATGCCATGGGGCATAGTGTCCGAACTCTTGGATCTGGGCTATGTGTCCTATTATCCCATCATAGTGTTTACTGCCATATTCTATTTCATATATAGGAACGCGAGTTTCGACCGTGCAGTATTCATCATCATGGGAGCATTCTTCGCCTTCTATGTGCTGTTTATATTCATACCTGTGGCAGGACCGACATTCTATTTCCGCGCCGTAGGTCTTGACCTCATACATCAAGGCATATTCCCTTCTTTAGGCAACTATTTCGAGACTCATAGCGACCTCTCCATAGACTGTCTGCCGTCACCGGGATGGCGCGACGGACTGATGTGGAAGGCAGTGGAGTTGGCGAAGTGGGCAGGCGAGCGACCCACGGCGGCATTCCCTTCAAGCCATGTGGGCATCACCACCGTGTGCATGTTGCTACTCTATTTCACGGGCAACCGCAAGGTGTTCTTCTACATATTGCCCCTGGCAGTATTGATGTTCTTCGCCACATTCTACATACAGGCGCACTATGCCATTGACGCCATTGTGGGACTCGTAAGCGGAGTGGCATTCTATTTCCTCTTCAACTATCTCTACACGCTGTTTCCTTCCGCAGGGAAGAGATAAAAATACAATTCATAGTAGGCGAAGCGTCCTCGCTTTGCCCCTTTAACAAGAAATACTCTTAAGCGTAATGGGTGCAGCGGGGACGCAGCACCTACTATAGTAACCTTAGGAGGTACAGCGCCCCCGCTGTACCACTCAAGCGAGAAATATCAATTGAATAAATCTTTCTTGAGTGGTGCAGCGAGGGCGCCGTACCTCCTTGGGAAATGTTATTTTGTGATGATAGCCTTCAGTTCTTCCAATGTGTCAGCCCGTTCTATCATGTCGCTGACTTCTCCGCGAATCATGCCACGCACCTTCATGTCGTCGAGCATGTCGATGGTCTTGTTCCAAAAACCTTTCATATTGTAGAGCACCACCTTCTTCCGGTGATATCCGATGCTGTTGGAGGCGGCAAGAGAGAATATCTCATCGAGAGTACCTATGCCACCGGGCATGGCTACGAAGATGTCGCTATGAGCCGTCATGATGTCCTTGCGGTCAGAGAGACTGTCCACAGGAATCTCCACATCAAGACATGTGGCCCAACTGCCGTCAGCCTCCATGATGCGTGGCACCACGCCTATCACCTGTCCGCCGTTGTCGTGCACGGCATGTCCTATGGTCTTCATCATTCCGAGGTCAGTACCGCCATAGACGAGAGAGTGACCGTTTTCGCCCATCCACTTGCCGAGTTCGGCAGCGAGGGTGAAGTAATCCGGGTCGATATTGTCGTTGGCCGAGCAGAATATACCTATTTTCATATGCTATTTATATGCTGTTTGATTGTCGTTTATATATTGTTTGAAGTGATGTCCTGCATGACAAGACCTGCCAGCGTGAAACCGAAGATGGCCGTAATGTGCGCCATAGTGCCATTTATCTGAGCCTTGGATGTGCACCACTCGTGATTGAGCAGATCCTCACGCCCGGGACCGTTGTGCGCCTTCGGACACATACACTTCTCTGTGCCGCATGATGAGTTATGCCCTTTATTCTCGAGCAGTTCCTCGCTATATACGCACATCACCTTCTTGACAGGCTTCACCTTTGACCGCTTCATCTTCTTGCGCAGAGCGGCACCAAGAGGGCATCCTCTCACCTTCCAAAACTCCGCCACCTTTATCTGCGTGGGATCCATCTTCAGGGCGGCACCCATGGAAGAGAAGACCGTGGCAGGATATTGCGTGGCAGTAAGCAGTAGCGATATCTTGTCTTTCAGCGAGTCTATGCAGTCGATGATGTAGTCATATTGCTCCAGATGAAATGATGACGCCGTCTCTTCCGAGTATATCTCCTGTATGGCCTCTATCTTGGCAGAAGGGTTTATCTCGTGCAGACGGTCCTTCAGAGCATCCACCTTCACCTTGCCTATGGTGCGGCATGTAGCCATCAACTGACGGTTGACATTGGTCACGCACACACGGTCGGAGTCTACTATCGTGAGATACTCCACACCCGAGCGCACGAGACTCTCCGCACACCATGAGCCTACGCCACCCACGCCAAAGATGATGATGCGCTTGGCCGAGATGACATCCATCATCTCAGTGCCAAGCAGCAGTTCGGTGCGATTGAATATTCCCTTCATTACTTAGCGCCAATCTCTTTGAGCAGACGGTCTGCGTGTCCCCACTTGTCCATCATGTAGAGCACATAGCGGATATCCACGCAGATGCAGCGTGCGAGTGTCTTGTCATAATAGATGTCAGCCGAGAGACTGTCCCAGTTGCCGTCGAAGGCAAGACCGATGAGTTGGTTCTTTCCGTCGAAGACAGGTGAACCAGAGTTACCGCCAGTGATGTCGTTGGTGGTAAGGAAGCAGAGGTTCATGGTGTTACTTGTCTTGTCGGTATACTCACCGAAGTCAGGCACTGAGAATATGTCGTGCATGACAGGTTCGGCGAAGTATTCGAAGTTTTTGTCTGCCTGCTTCATCTTTGCCACGAGCGACTGAGGAGTGGTGTAGTAACCAGAGTTCTTACCGTTCATATTGAAACTTGCCACCTGACCATAAGAGAGTCTGAGTGTGAAGTTTGCGTCAGAATAGTGAGGCATATCCTGCTCCATGCGGATCTTTGCTGCGCAGAGATAGCGCTCCTGCTCTTTGATAGCCTCATCATCGCTATAGTAGTCGCTGACGATGTCCTTCTGCACATCAAAGAGATCCATACCGTAGAGCACGCCGAGGTCCTCGTTGGTCTTCTTGTTGTCATAGATTTTTGTGCCGGTCTTCATGAGTATGGACTTGTTCCACAGGTCATCGACATATTTTGCATAGTCGCCGCCATAAGTAGTCTTTATGGTATTGAAGAAGCCTGGCATATACTTTGCGTCAGCCTTTTCGGCATAGTTCTTCAGCAGCACCACCTGCATCTCCTTGTCGGTAGCCACATCGTAAGTGTCGGAGTTGTCCTCATATACGCGGTACTGCTTCTTAGGCTTTCCCTTAGGACCCTGCACAGGCACACCGCCACTTGTGTATTTGCGTGCACGTACTGACATCTCATCTGCACGGAAGGTCTCGCTAAACAAGGTCAGAGCGCGCATGGCATTGAATCGCTTCTCATAGAGAGACTTCAACTGAGCGAGGTCGAGTTTGTCCTTCAGATAACCAGTAGAGTCTACATAAGCCTGGATGGCTCTCTCATGGCTCTCCTTCAGACCGATGATGTTGAGCGAATCGATACACTTGTTCATGCCGATGGCATTCTTCCAGTAGTTGGCAGAGTTGGCATACTTGGAGTCATACTTGATACGCACACCCTCGTCGGCACGCATATGGCGGAGCATCACCTCCTGCTTCACCTCGCGAGTCTGCCAGCGAGGCAAGTTCTGAGCGTCACGCATCTCCTTGATACCGAAACTTGACAGATATCGCTCCGTGCTGCCAGGATAGCCCATGGTCATGGCGAAGTCGCCCTCCTTATAACCCTGGAGCGACACCTGAGCCCACTTCTTGGGATGATAAGGCACATTGTCCTTACTATAGTCAGCAGGTCCGCCAGTCTTTGCGTCAGCATAGATGCGGAACACTGAGAAGTCGCAAGTCTGGCGTGGCCACATCCAGTTGTCGGTCTCACCGCCAAACTTACCCATAGACTTTGGTATGGCGAATACAAGGCGAACGTCCTTGTAGTCCTGATACACATCGATGTAATACTTATTGCCTTCGTAATAAGGCTTCAGTTCGGCGTGCATAGTGGAATCCATCATCTTGATGCGCTTGTTCTCCATCTCCTCGATGTTGTTGAGCATTTCCTCTCTCTTGTCCTTCGAGAGGTTGCGGAAGTCATATTCCTCCACCATATCGGTGATGTCCTTCTGTGCTATCATGAATGACACGAAGAGGTCTTCGTTGGGCAACTCCTCTTCATAAGAGTTTGCACAGAAACCATTGAGCATGTAGTCGTGCTCCACGGTGGAGTTGGCGCGGATGGACTCAAAACCGCAATGGTGGTTGGTGAATACAAGTCCGTCGGAAGATACCACAACACCCGAACAGTAGCCACCGAAGTTTACCACTGCGTGATAGATGGCGTCGCTATCGTGATAGAGTTTGTCATACTCCAACTGATAGCCCTCTTCCTTCATCTTCTCATATACCGCCTGAGGCAGGTTCATGAGAGTCCACATGCCCTCGTCAGCCTTTGCCACACCGAGGCTCATGACTGTGAGGACGAAAAATAACAGAATCTTTTTCATTTGTATTGTTTATATATTTATTTGTTCTTACGGAAATGCTTTCCTATGACAGGCAGCGACGCCAACGGCATGTCGTGATAGATGACATGGCCGATGAAGGCTATTATCAGACCTGTATTAATCACCAGTCTTGCCAGTGTAGGCCATGTGTCGGGCAACAGTTGCATGATGGCAAAGAATAGTGCCGTGATGAGCACATATGCCGTCATGCTCTTCATAGGGTAGTCAATAGGATTCTTTATCTGCCCGATGATGTATGACAACACCATAGCCACGCCATAGCCAGCCACACCGCCCCATGCACATGCCATATAGCCATAGCGTGGGATGAAGATGATGTTGACCCCGATGAGCACCGCACAGCCGATGATGGAGAATACGGCTCCCCAGATGGTCTTGTCGATGAGTTTATACCAAAACGAGAGATTGAAGTAAACACCCATCATAATCTCTGCCGCCATGACGATGGGCACCACGGAGAGTCCCTCGCGATAGTCCTTGCCGATGATGAGTTTCAGTATGTCCATGTATCCCACCACGCAGAGGAAAGCCAGCAGGGTGAAGATGAGGAAGAACTTCATGGCGTGGGCATAGTAAGCCTTAGAGTCCTTGTCCTTGCTCTTGGCGAAGACTATCGGTTCGTAGGCATAGCGGAATGCCTGGGTTATCATCGCCATTATCATGGCTATCTTCACGCAAGCGCCATAGATGCCGAGTTGTGTCGTAGCCTCTGCGCTGTCGTGGAGTCCTGTGTGGGTGTATGCCCAGGGGAATATCATCTTGTCGAAAGCCTGGTTGAGTATGCCCGCAATGCCGAGGATGAGTATAGGCCATGAGTAGACGAGCATGCGCTTCATCAGCGACAGGTCAAAACGCCACTTGATATGGATAAACTCCGGGATGAAGAAGAATGTTATGACGCCCGTGCATACAAGGTTCAAGGAGAATACATACGCCACGTCGTCCTTGCCCAATACTACGAAATAGAGCAGGTTGAGTCCGATATTAAGTCCTATGAACAGCAACTTTAGAAATGCGAACTTCAGTGGGCGCTTCCTGTATCTGAGATATGAGAACGGTATGGCTTGTATGGCATCGAGAGCCACCACGGCAGCCATCATCTCTATGTAGGAGTGGTGGTCGGCATAGCCCAGAGCGTTGCCTATAGGATTGACGCATCCGAACACGAGCGCCAGGAATGCCACACTGAGGAATACCACTATGCCCATCGTAGTGGCAAACACCGTGTCGGGATTCTCCCCTTCCTTGTTGGCAAAGCGGAAGAAGGTGGTCTCCATGCCAAAGGTGAGGATGACGAGTATGAGTGCCGTGTAGGCGTAGAGATTGGTCACAACGCCATAACCGCCCGATGCTGCCGAGATGACATGAGTGTAGAGCGGTACGAGCAGATAGTTGAGAAATCTGCCCACGATGCTGCTGAGTCCGTATATGGCAGTGTCCTTGGCAAGTGATTTCATTCCTGCCTTCTGCTTGCCTGCCGTTGTCTGTTGTTGATTGTCTGTTGCCATGTCCTTATGTAGTTAGAAGAAAAGATAGCAGATGGCTATTGACGCCACGATGCCGGCAAAGTCGGCTATGAGACCGCAAGTCACCGTGTTGCGTGTGTAGCGTATGCCCACACTGCCGAAATATACTGCTATGATATAGAATGTAGTGTCTGTAGATCCCTGGAATATACATGACAGGCGTCCGGCGAAGGAGTCTGCGCCGTAAGTACGCATGGCATCCACCATCATGCCTCTTGCACCACTGCCCGAGAGGGGTTTCATTAGTGCCGTAGGCAATGCTCCCACAAAGTCGGTGTTGAGACCGCATGCCTCCACTGCCCACTTTACTCCTCCTATGAGCATGTCCATGGCTCCCGAGGCGCGGAATACTCCGATGCCCACGAGTATTGCCACGAGATAGGGTATAATCCTCACTGCTGTGTGAAATCCTTCCTTCGCTCCCTCTATGAAGGCGTCATACACATTGATGCGCTTTCTCATACCGGCGAGGATAAAACTGATGATGATGGTCATCAGCAGGATGTTTGCCACGAGCGAACTCACGAGGTTCATCGTCTCCTTGTCCATCTGCGCAAAGCCCCATATTATTGCTGCTACAAGGAGGCACATGCCTCCGAGAAATGTCAGTATGGTGCGGTTAAGGAGGTTTATCTTCTGAAACATGCTTGTCACTGCTATGCCCACCACGGTGGAGAAGAATGTGGAAAGGAGTATGGGGATGAAGATGTCTGTAGGGTTGGCGGCTCCCATCTGTGCACGATACACCATGATGCTCACGGGAATGATGGTGAGTCCTGAGGTGTTGAGCACAAGAAACATTATCATCGGATTGGATGCCGTGTCCTTCTTGGGATTAAGTTCCTGCATCTGCTCCATAGCCTTCAGTCCCAGAGGTGTGGCGGCATTGTCGAGTCCGAGCATATTGGCGGCTATATTCATGAATATGCTTCCTGTCACGGGATGTCCCTTGGGAATGTCGGGAAAGAGTCTTGTAAACAGTGGCGAAAGCAGTCGCGCTATGACATTCACCACGCCTCCCTTCTCGCCTATCTTCATGATGCCAAGCCACAACGAGAGCACGCCTGTCAGTCCGAGACTTATCTCGAATGCTGTCTTCGAGGAGTCAAAGGTGGAATTCATCATGGCAGGGAAGACTTCCGTGTCGCCCATAAACACAAGGCGAAAGATGCCGATGCAGAATGCTATGAGGAAGAAACCTATCCAAATGCAGTTGAGTACCATTCTATATGATCCTAATCTAATGTATACAGTGTGATTCTTCTATTATATATATAATATGTGCAAAGTTACAAAAAAAATCAGGGCGCGCTATCACAGCGCGCCCCAAACCACTAACTTTTAATCTATGTGAAGAAAATTAATTTATCGTGCATAGTTGGTGAGTCCATCATTGAGGAACTTCAGGAATGCCTGTATGTCCTCCTTGTAGGCATATGAACCGCTCAGAGGTTTGCCCTCATTGTCGACAGCCACATAGAATGGCTGTGCGTTGGCACCAAACTTATATCTCTGCAGGTAACTCCACTTGTCGCCCACGGTGCGGAGTTTCACCTCCTTGCCGTTCTCTGTCACTGTCATAGGCTGTGGCAGTGGAGTCTTATCGTCTACGAAGAGAGAGATGAGCACATACTTGTCCTTGAGGATGTCGGCTACGGATGGGTCTGTCCATACGGCTGCCTCCATCTTGCGGCAGTTTACACAACCGAAACCAGTGAAGTCTATGAATGCAGGTTTGCCCTGTGCGGCAGCAGCCTTCATGCCTTCCTCATAGTCGGTATATGCTGCGCGCACCTCCTTGGAGTTGAGGTTGAAGTCCTGTGTATTCATCGGAGGAGCAAATGCGCTCACAGCCTTGCATGGTGCACCCCACAAGCCAGGAAGCATGTAGATGGAGAAAGCGATGGAGATCATACCCATCATGATGCAGAGCACAGGCATGGGCTTGTTTGGTTCGCCGCCGATGGTGTCTTCCTGAAACTTCAGTATGCCGATGAGATAGAGTCCCAACATACCGAAGATTACTATCCACAATGACAAGAATGTCTCTCTATCCATGATGTGCCAGCCGTATGCCAAGTCAGCCACGGAGAGAAACTTCAGAGCGAATGCCAACTCTATGAATCCCAGCACCACCTTGATGGTAGTCATCCACGAACCCGAACGAGGCGTGCTCTTCAACCATGACGGGAAGAGGGCGAACAGTGTGAATGGCAATGCCAAGGCGATAGCGAAACCTGTCATGCCGACAGCAGGACCGAGGATGTTGCCCGATGTACTTACCTGCACGAGCAGGAAACCTATGATAGGACCTGTGCATGAGAAACTCACAAGGCTCAGGGTGAATGCCATGAGGAAGATGGAGAGCAGTCCGCTTGTGGAACTTGCCTTGCTGTCCACAGCATTGCCCCATTTCTCAGGGAGTTTTATCTCAAACCATCCGAAGAAACTTACTGCGAAGATGACGAGCAATGCGAAGAAGAGCAGATTGAAGAGTGCGCTCGTAGACAATGCGTTGAGCGAACTTGCACCAAAGAGACCTGTGATGACAAGACCCAGTGCCACATAGATGACAACGATGGAGATGCCATATGTCACAGCGTCACGTATACCCTTCTTGCGGTCGTTCTTCGCTCTCTTGAGGAAGAAACTCACCGTCATCGGGATGATAGGCCATACACAAGGTGTGAGCAGGGCTACAAATCCGCCCACGATGCCCATCAGGAATATGTATATGAGAGAGGAATCTGATGTATTGCTATTGCCATCCTGTGCTCCAAGCACGTCGATGACAGGTGTCCACAGGTCGGAAGCCGCTACTGCGCTCACACTGTCGCTTGCCACTGCAGATGTCGTGTCAGCCACTGCCACGGTGTCCTTTGCCTCTTCGGCAGGACTTGCTTCTGCTTCTTTCTCAGTCTCCTTAGCCTCTGCTTTCTTGTCCTTCGCGTCCTTCGCGTCAGTCTTTGCTACTGCAGGGCTGTTGCCGCTCTTTGCCAGATTGACATCCGTAGGAGGCAGACAGTTTTGGTCGTTGCAAGCACCATAGGTGAGATAGCAACTGATGTTATATTGCGGTTTGATAAACTTTATCTTCTGCACAAACTGCACCGAGTGCTCGAAGTAACGCAGTTTCATACCGAAGAGTTCGTCAAACTTTGAAATCTCATTGCCAACAGGTTTCAACTTTCCTACAAGTTCCACGCCTTCAGCCTTCTCCATTGTCAGCGAGGCTTCGACAGGTCCGCTGTTGCCAAGGTCGGTGGAATAGACGTGCCATCCCTTGTCAATCTTTCCGCTGAAGATAATCTCTCCCTCGGCGGTGCCGTCGGTTTTCAACTGTGAGCTGAACTTCACTGGATTCAGCAACTGTGCATTTGCCATTGCCACAAGCACGAGCATGAGGCATAGACCGATAAATCTTTTCATTCTATTGGTTTGGATGAATCGTAATGTGTTATTTATGCGCAAAATTACTCCAAAAGCGTGTAATTACCAAATATAAATCATTTTTGTCATAAATAAAAATGCAATAAGTGGGATGTGTGACATATATTAATGTCACTTTCATCTAAAATTGCTAACTTTGCCATGTAAAATGATGATAATATGAAAGATTCATTGATTATACTCAGCGGTGGCATGGATAGTGTCACTCTGCTTTATGACAAGAAAGACGACATAGCCCTGGCCATAACATTCGACTACGGCAGCAACCACAACAAGCGTGAGGAGGCTTTTGCCAAATATCACTGCCAGCAGTTGGGCATCGAGCATATCACCATCCCCCTGTCATTCATGCACGACTATTTCAAGTCGTCGCTGCTCGAGGGTGCCGACGCCATACCCGAAGGTCATTATGCCGACGAGAACATGAAGTCCACGGTGGTGCCCTTCCGCAATGGCATCATGCTCGCCATAGGTTGTGGCATGGCTGAGAGCCGCGGTCTGCACAAGGTGCTCATAGCCAATCACTACGGCGACCACTCCATCTATCCCGACTGCCGTGGCGAATTCATTGACGCCATGTCGCAGGCTATGAAGTATGGCACTTACGAAGGCATCACCATCGACGCTCCCTATACATCCATCTCCAAGACAGACATAGCGCGCCGAGGCAAAATCCTCGGTGTGGACTATGCCAAGACCTACTCTTGCTACAAGGGCGGCGAGAAGCACTGCGGCAAGTGCGGCACTTGTGTGGAGCGCAAGGAAGCATTGCATGATGCCGGTATAGAAGATCCTACGGAATACGAGGAATAACAGTTTGCAGTGGGAACTTACAAGACCCACCTTAGAGAACATTAGCGCATAGAAATAAATATGTATTATGTAGAAAAGAGAATGGAAGTGGCGGGATGCCACCGACTGGAACTCTCTTACGAAAGCAAGTGCACACGTATGCACGGACACAACTGGATCATCACCGTCTATTGCAAGTCAAAGACTCTCAACAAGGACGGTATGGTATTCGACTTCAAGCATGCCAAGGACGCGATTCACGGTTATCTCGACCACGGCAACTTCAATGAACTCCTGCCCTTTAACCCTACGGCGGAGAATATAGCACGCTGGTGCACCGAGCAGATTCCCGAGTGCTATAAGGCGAAGGTACAGGAGTCGGAGGGCAATATTGCCATTTACGAGGAGGACGAAGAATAAGCGATGCGAATAAACGAGATCTTCTATTCTCTGCAAGGCGAGGGCCACTTCACCGGTGTGCCTTCCATCTTCATACGCTTTGCCGGATGCAATCTGAAGTGCCCCTTCTGCGACACGCAGCATGAGCCGTATGAGGAGATGAGCATGCAGGACATCATAGACCGCATAAAGGGATTTGCCGGACGGCATATAGTATTCACCGGTGGCGAACCGTCTCTGCAACTCACTGCCGACATCTGCCGTCAGTTGAAAGACCTGGGATATGACATCCAGGTGGAGACCAACGGCACGCGTGAACTTCCCACGGGATGCATCGACTGGGTGACATGCAGCCCGAAGGACGCTTTCTGCAAGAAGGCGGAGATAAAACTCCATCACATAGACGAGGTGAAGGTCATCTTCGACGGCAAGGTCGACGTCAGTCGCTATCTCGACATAGATGCCCGATGCTATAGCCTGCAACCATGTGACACGGGTAATGATACAGAAAACAAGCAAATAATAGAGAGGTGCGTAGACTACATCCTCGCGCATCCTGAGTGGCGCCTGTCTTTGCAGACGCACAAACTATTAAATATAAGGTAAGATGAACAAGAACATTTCAAGGGAAGAGGCAGTGAATGCCATAAGAACCCTTATGACTTACATAGGGGAGGACCCGACTCGCGACGGACTGGTGGACACTCCCGACCGCATACTCCGCATGTATGAAGAGATATTCCGCGGTTATGATGCGGACAAGAAACCTAATATCACCACATTCAACAATGAGGAAGGCTTTTCCGACATCGTCTTCGACAGCGGCGAATATTACTCCATGTGCGAACACCACATGCTGCCATTCTTCGGCAATTACTATTTCGCTTACATACCCTCGCCCGAAGGTCGCATCCTCGGCATATCCAAGGTGGCGCGCGTAGTGGGCTACTGTGCCGCACGACTGCAGTTGCAGGAGAAACTTGCCGTCGACATCGTCAACATGCTGTCGAAGGCTCTCGAGGGCAAGGCGCTCGGTTTTGCCATCGTGCTCAAAGGTCAGCACCTCTGCAAGACCATGCGCGGAGTGCGCAATAACGGCAAGATGACCGTGTCGCATTTCACCGGTCTGTTTGCCAAGAGCGACAACAACCGCCGAGAGGAATTCTACAAGATGATAGAGATGCAGGGCGACAGATAGATTTTTATTTTATGATTGATACAGCGAGGGCGCTGTATCTCCTATAGTTACCAGCACTTGCTTGCAATGGTATTCCTTAGGAGATACGGCGCCCTCGCCGTATCAATAAAGGGGAAATGGTAATCATAGTAGTTGCAGTGTCCCCACTGCAACCCATTACGATGCTGATTAAATGAATGTAAAAATGCGGCATTCAGCATTTAAGAGCGGTTAAACGTAAAAGCACAACTGTTAAATTGGAATAAAGATACATGACAGAATGACACTTTGATGCGAATAGCGTATATCTTTGCACCCAAGATAACGTATCGCCCAGCGGACATTTCCCTCCATCAGAACAAGGCGAATCGGACAACAATAAACAATCAAAATATACAACAAGATGAAAAAGTATTCCACTTATCTGTTCTCTGCCCTCTGCATCATAGCACTGGTTTTCTCGGCAGGGGCAATGCTTAAGGTTAATGCGGCTTCAGGCACTGCAGCTGCCATCGCAGGTCAGCCTGTAGATCTCACTTATGCAGCAGACAAGGCTCTGCCTGCTGTGGTACATATCAAATATGTGCGCAACTCCAAGATAGAGACCGTAGAGGCTCAGAGCATAGACCCATTCAGCGACTTCTTCGGCTTCGGCGACTTCTTCGGACGTGGCGGCACACAGAAATACAAGCGTCAGACTCCTAAGCAGGAGGCAAGCGGTTCGGGCGTCATCATAAGTTCCGACGGATATATCGTCACCAACAACCACGTGGTGGAAGGTGCTGACGAATTGACAGTCACTCTCAACGACAACCGCGAATACAGCGCCCGCATCATCGGTACAGACAAGACCACCGACCTGGCTCTCATCAAGGTGGACGGCAAGAACCTGCCTACACTTCCTATCGGTGACTCCGACAAACTGAAGGTCGGCGAGTGGGTGCTGGCTGTGGGTAACCCATTCAACCTCAACTCTACCGTCACCGCTGGTATCGTAAGCGCAAAGGCTCGTTCACTCGGAGCCAATGGCGTGGAGTCATTCATCCAGACTGATGCAGCCATCAACGCAGGCAACTCTGGCGGTGCACTTGTCAATGCACAGGGCGAACTCGTAGGTATCAACGCGATGCTCTATTCCCAGACAGGTTCTTACAGCGGTTACGGTTTTGCCATCCCTACCACCATTATGAATAAGGTGGTCGACGACCTCAAGGCTTACGGCACCGTGCAGCGTGCTCTGCTCGGCATCCAGGGACAGAATGCACACGACTACATCGACCTGCAGAAGTCACAAGACAAGGAGGTAGACCTCGGCACCAATGACGGTATCTACGTAGCAAAAGTTGACAACGATGGTGCAGGCAATGACGCAGGACTCGCCGAGGGCGATGTCATCACAAGCGTAGACGGCAAGAAGGTGACAAAGATGTCGGAACTCCAAGAGATACTCTATGCCAAGAAGCCAGGCGACAAACTCACCATCTCTTATCTGCACAACAAGAAGAGCGTCACCAAGACAGTCACTCTGAAGAATGCTCAGGGCAACACCAATGTGATGAAGACTCAGGATATGGACATCCTCGGAGGTCAGTTCCGTCCTATCAGCGCATCGCAGAAGAAGAACCTCGGCATCAACTACGGTCTTGAAGTTATCAAGGTCAACAACGGTCGCATCAAGGATGCAGGCATCTCCAAGGGCTTCATCATCATGCAGGCCAATGACAACGAGATTACAAGCATCGACGATCTGCAGAATGCAGTAAAGCAGGCTTCTTCAGGCAGAGAGCCAGTGCTCTATATCAAGGGTATGTGGCCTACAGGCAAGAAGGACTACTTCGCAGTAGACCTCAGCGAGAAATAACAAAACATTGCTTCATATTGATATTGAGAGGACGTGTCTATTTTGACACGCCCTCTTTTTTTGTTCACCTGCCTCCAGCGTTGTAAGCAGACGGCATACATTCTGCAAAAACTTCCTTGCGCCGATGTTTTGACATATGCCAAACGATTGTGCGGCAAATGTCGCACAAGTTTTTGGCAAATGTCGAAAAGGTTTTTGACGAATGTCGCACAAGTTTTTGACAATTGCCAAAACATCCGCGCAACGAAGTTCGCACAGCGGTCAAGCAATATATTGTAGGAGGTACAGCGCCCTCGGTGTACCACGTTTGCAAAGGTAATCATAGTAGGTGCAGCGTCCTCGCTGCACCCCTCAAGCAAGTAGCAGTAAAGAAGGAAGTGCTATTTACTTCAGTTGCTTGAGATATTCTGATGGAATCATGCCGTATTCGGCTTTGAAGCAGCGGCGGAAGTAGCTATGCTGTTGGCTCTGAAATACTGCTCAGCGGCATAATTATAGCAAAATAATTTGCAGTGTCAGAAAAAAACATTTAACTTTACTCTTACATCCAAGGAAGAAAACAATATCCCAAGGAGGAACAACAATGAAGAAAACATTTATCCTAAGTATGGCAGTTGCCATGATGCTGTCCTCGCAGACACGGGCACAGTCATCCTACACCGTCACCATCAACCCTAATGTCAGCTATCAGACCATCGAAGACTTTGGCGCGAGCGACTGTTGGACTGCCGACTTCGTGGGCAAATACTTCACCACGGCGGAAAAGGAGAAGTCGGCCAAATGGCTCTTCAGCCAGGAAGTGGATGCCAACGGCACACCTGAGGGCATCGGTCTCTCTATGTGGCGCGTTAACTTGGGAGCGGGTTCTGCCGAACAGGGAGACAACAGTGGCATAGAAGACATCACCCGACGTGGCTACTGCTATCTCGACTCCAAAGGCAACTACGACTGGACGAAGTCTGCCGGACAGCAATATTTCATGCAGAAGGCAAAGGACTATGGCGTGGACCACTTCCTGCTGTTTAGCAACTCTGCCCCAGTACAGTTTACCAAGAATGGCAAAGCATACGCCAACAATGGCGTGAGCGGCAGCAATCTCAAGAACGACTGCTATGGCAAGTTTGCCGATTTCCTCACCACCGCAGCAAGCCATTTCATAGACGAAGGATATAACATCACACTCATCGACCCCGTCAACGAACCCCAATACAGTTGGACAAGCGGTCAGGAGGGTTCGCCATGGACCAACGACTGCATAGCAAAACTGGCGCGTGAGATTGACAAGTCGATAGAAAGCAAAGGCATAGCATCCGAGATTCTCTTGCCCGAGGCTTGCCAATGGAAAGCCCTCTATATGGACGGCACGGAGGCTCGCGCCAACAATCAGATAGAGGCTTTCTTCAATTCAGCCAACACATCTACATATATAGGAGACCTCACACATCTCCGCAAAGCCGTAGCAGGTCACAGTTATTGGACCTTCGGCACTAACGACGACCTCAAGGACATCCGACAAGCCGTAAGTGACAAGGCGAAGGAATACGGTCTCGACGTATATCAGACGGAGTGGAGTATGCTCGATGCAGCCCCTTCTTCATCGGCAGGTTTCCCTTCCAGTTATGATGCCGCCAGCTACATGGATATCGCCCTCTACATGGGTAAGCTCATCCACTGCGACCTCACCTATGGCAACATGGCTTCATGGAGTTACTGGACCAGTTTCGCTCAAGAGAAATGGAGCCAGAAAAACCGCTTCTACCTGCTCCGCATGAACGCGCAGGGCGACAACAACGATGAAAGTTATGGCGACATCACCAACGGCGGAACTATCACCGACAATCTCAACCTCTGGGTGCTGGGCAACTATAGCCGATTCATACGCCCAGGATATAAGCGTATCGAACTGACTACCAACAAGGACGAAGACCTCAACAAGTTGCTCGGTTCTGCCTATCTGTCACCAGACGGCAAGCGAGTGGTGATGGTATATGTCAACATGCAGAGCTCGCAAAATAACGTGCGCATCAACGTGGAGGGACAGACCAAAGCCAAGTCCATCAACGTATACCGCACTCAGACGACAGAAAAACTTAAGCACGTGAATAGTGTCTTCAGTCTGAGCAGACTGATTGCCATCCCTGCCAGGAGTGTGGTGACCATCGTGGCAGACTTCGACGATGCCATAAATACTGGCATCAGTCAGGTGACAAGCGACCATAATAACGATGGTGCCATCTATAGCATCGACGGCATTAAGTTGCGTGAGAAGGGAGAGTCTACGGAAGGTCTTGCCAAGGGCATATATATACATAACGGTAAGAAGTTTATTGTAAAATAACCCACCATCATGATATCAAACATTCTTCATAAGACTGCATTTGGCGCCATGCTCGCCATGGGCATGGCTGGCAATGCTTACGCACAGACAACGCAATACACCATACTTACCGGTTCGCCCGAGCAACACATACAGCACTTCGGTGCGAGTGATGCCTGGAGCATGCAGTTTCTTGGTCTGTGGCCAGAGAAACAGCAGGAGCAGATAGCCGACTGGCTCTTCTCTACCGAGAATGACGCACAGGGCAAACCAAAGGGTATCGGTCTCTCCATATGGCGCTTCAATCTCGGCGCTGGAAGCGAGGAGCAGGGCGACAAAGCCCAGATACAGCCCGGCACCCGCACACAGTGCTTCCTCAATGCTGACGGCACTTACGACTGGACGAAGCAGGCAGGGCAACGCCGTTTTCTGCGTCTTGCCAAAGAGCGTGGCGTGCCTTATATCCTTGCCTTCTGCAACTCTGCCCCTGTATACTTCACACAAAATGGTCTTGCCACCAACACAGGGCGTGGTGGAACCTACAACCTCAAGGCTGACTGCTATGACGACTTTGCCAAGTTTATTGCTACATCGATAAAAGGTTTGGAACAAAACGATGGCATACACATCGACTACATCAGTCCTATCAACGAACCAGACGGACACTGGAACTGGACAGGTCCGAAGCAGGAGGGTTCGCCTGCCACCAACAGAGAGGTGGCACACACGGCACGAGAGGTGAGCAAGGCTCTGCGAAAGGAGAAACTCAGCACCCAGATACTCATCAACGAGTCGAGTGACTACCGCTGTATGCTTGCTACGCATGAGACTGACTGGCAACGGGGATATGAGATAGAGTCTTTCTTCAACAAGGACAGCGCTCAGACCTATGTGGGCAACGTGAAGCAATTGCCACACATCATCGGTGGTCACAGTTACTGGACAAATACTCCCGTCCCATATATGCGAGAGATACGCATGAAGGTGCGTGAGGCTTGCCGTCAGCATGACCTCAAGTTCTGGCAGACGGAGATCTGCATCATGGGCAACGACGAGGAGATAGGCGGTGGCGGTGGCTACGACTTCTCTATGAAGACCGCCCTCTATGTGGCGCGCGTCATACATCACGACCTCGTATATGCCAACGCCGAGAGTTGGAGTTGGTGGCGTGCCGCTGGCGGTGACTATAGAGACGGACTTATCCGCATATACAGCAACGACGGCTGGAAATCGGGTTCTGCATGCGACTCCAAACTCATGTGGGCGTTGGGCAACTATAGCCGCTTCGTTCGTCCCGGAGCACAGCGCTTCGACATCTCCGCCACATCGGCAGAAGGCAAGACCATGGACGAAGGATATAACGACCCTACTGGCGTGATGTGCTCCGCCTACAAGAATGCAGACGGCAAGTGGGTAGTGGTGGCTATCAACTATGCTGAGGCGCTGAAGCCCGTGACATTCCGTCTCGACAACGGCAAGAATGTGGAGTGGCAGATGTATCGCACGAGCGACATATCCTCTGAAAGTCTTGCCCCAGTGGGAACCACTTCAGACTTCACCCTGCTTGCTCCCCGAAGCATTACTACTTTTGTGCAGAAATAACAAAATAAGGCACAAAGGAAGCCCTTTTACCGAAAAGTCCCCTTCTTTAAGCGATAATTACACTAAAAGAAGGGGATTTTTCCGTATATTTGCAACAAGATATAAATTGAATAAATCAAAAAACTACTAATATGAAATTATCATCAACCATCAAGACTCTTACCTTTGCCTCACTCCTGGCATTGGCTCCAGCCCAGATGATGGCAGCCGACAAAGGCGGCACATTCACCACGGGCGACAAGACATTCTTGCTCAATGGCAAGCCCTTCGTGGTGAAGGCAGCCGAACTGCACTATCCACGTATCCCACGTCCATATTGGGACAACCGCATTAAGATGTGCAAGGCCTTAGGCATGAACACTGTCTGCCTCTATGTGTTCTGGAATATCCACGAGCAACAGGAGGGACAGTTTGACTTTACAGGCAACAATGACGTGGCAGAGTTCTGCCGCTTGTGCCAGAAGAACGGCATGTATGTCATCGTGCGTCCTGGTCCGTATGTATGTGCTGAATGGGAAATGGGCGGTCTGCCTTGGTGGCTGCTGAAGAAGAAAGACATCAAGCTCCGCGAGCGTGACCCATACTTCATGCAGCGCGTGGAGATCTTCGAGAAAGAAGTAGGCAAGCAACTTGCTCCGCTGACCATACAGAATGGCGGTCCTATCATCATGGTGCAGGTGGAGAATGAATACGGTTCGTATGGCGTGGACAAGGCTTACGTCGGTGCCATACGTGACATCGTGAAGAAGAGCGGTTTTGACAAGGTGAGCCTCTTCCAGTGTGACTGGTCGAGCAACTTCCTCAACAATGGACTTGACGACCTGACATGGACAATGAACTTCGGTACGGGTGCCAACATCGACGACCAGTTTACCAAACTTGGTGAGGTGCGCCCCAATGCCCCGAAGATGTGCTCTGAGTTCTGGAGCGGATGGTTTGACAAGTGGGGTGCCAATCACGAGACACGTCCTGCAGAGGATATGATCGCCAACATCGACGAGATGCTCTCCAAGAACATCTCCTTCAGCCTCTATATGACTCATGGCGGCACGAGTTGGGGACACTGGGCAGGAGCCAACTCTCCTGGTTTTGCCCCTGACGTGACAAGTTATGACTACGACGCTCCTATCAGCGAGAGCGGTCAGACCACCGATAAGTACTGGAAACTGCGCAAGGCAATGGAGAAGTATGCCGACGGAGGCAAACTCGCCAAGGTGCCTGCCACTATCAAGAGCATGAGTGTGCCTGCATTCTCATTCACCGAGGTGGCTTCTCTCTTCTCCAACCTCCCCGAGGCGAAGACAGAACAGAGCATCAAGACCATGGAGGACTATGACCAGGGCTTCGGATCGATACTCTATCGCACCACTCTTCCCGAACTTCCTGCTGGTACAACCATCAAGATTACTGATGCACATGACTATGCTCAGATTTTCATCGACGGCACATACGTAGGCAAACTCGACCGTCGCAACGGCGAGAAGGAACTCGAACTCCCTGCCTGCAAGAAGGGCGCACGCCTCGACATCCTCATAGAGGCTATGGGACGCATCAACTTCGGACGCGCCATCAAGGACTTCAAGGGTATCACCAACAAGGTGGAGGTAAGTTACGATGCTGACGGAAACACTTGCACTTATGACCTGAAGAAGTGGTCTGTATATAATATCCACGACACTTACTCCTTCTATAAGAACATGACATTCCGCAAACTCGCCAATACCAAGGACGTGAAGGACGAGAAGGGACAGCGCCAGCCTGGTGTATACCGCGCTACATTCAATCTCAAGAAGACTGACGACACATTCCTCAACTTTGAAACCTTCGGCAAGGGTCTCGTTTATGTCAACGGCGTAGCCCTCGGACGTATCTGGGAGATAGGTCCTCAGCAGACTCTCTACGTGCCAGGATGTTGGTTGAAGAAGGGTCAGAACGAGGTAATAGTATTTGATGTCGTAGGACCTACAGAGGCCAAGAGCGAAGGTCTTGACAAACCTCTCCTCGACCAACTGCAGGTGCAGAAGCCTCTCACACATACCGACAAGGCTGCTTATGACAAGTTTAAGGATGCCCAGCCAATAGCACAAGGCAGTTTCAAAGCCGGCAACGGATGGCAGGAGGTGAAGTTTGACAGCAAGGCAAGCGGACGCTATGTCTGCATCGAAGCCCTCAACGCTATCGACGGCAAAGACCTCGCCTGCATAGCCGAAATGTATTTCCTCGATGAGAATGGCGAGCGACTCTCTCGCGAACCTTGGACTGTGGGCTATGCCGACAGCGAGGATGTGGAAGGCGTCAACCGTTCTGCCGACAAGATTTTCGACCTTCAGGAGTCTACCTACTGGAGCACAGTGGCTGGCAAGAAGTTCCCTCATGCAGTAGTCATCGACCTCGGTGCCAAGCACACCATCACCGGCATGCAGTACTTGCCTCGTATGGAAAGCACAGTGCCCGGTGCTATTAAGGACTACAAGGTATATATAAAGTAATATCCTGACAAAGTAATTTTCTACACCTAAATAAATATGAAACATATCACACTTGCATCTATTCTCTTCGCTTGTGCCCTCACTACAGGGGCACAAACGAAGAATGTCAATCTTAACGTCGACCTCGGCAAATCCGTGGCTGAGGCTGACAGCCGTATGTACGGCGTGTTCTTCGAAGACATCAACTTCGGTGCTGACGGCGGACTCTATGCCGAACTCATCAAGAACCGCTCGTTTGACTTTCCACAACACCTCACAGGTTGGACTGCAGTGGGAGGCGTGGAAATACGCAACGATGACCCTTGCTTCAACCGCAATCCCTATTATGCCCACATCACCTGCACAGGTCAACTCACGGGTTCGGGTCTTGACAACGAAGGTTTCCGTGGTATTGGTCTGAAGAAAGGTGCCACCTACGACTTCAGTCTCTATGGTCGCGCTCCGCAAGGCAACGCAGCCAAACTCGATGTCGAACTTATCGGTGCCGACGGACAGCAGCTCGCCAAGCAGCAGATAACGGTAAACAGTAAGACTTGGGAGAAATATTCCCTCACCTTTACCGCACCACGTACCGAAGAAAAAGCACGCCTGCGTGTGGTAATGCGCGAGAAAGGTACTGCCGATGTAGACCACATCTCACTCTTCCCCACCGACACATGGAAAGGTCGTAAGGGTGGACTCCGTCGTGACCTCGTGGAGGCACTCCGCGACCTGCATCCTGGTGTGATGCGCTTCCCTGGCGGTTGCGTAGTGGAAGGAAACTCCCTTGCTACACGCTACCAATGGAAGAATACGCTCGGCGCTGTGGAGAACCGTCCGCTTAACGAAAACCGATGGAACTACACCTTTAAGTATCGCGCCTTCCCTGACTATTATCAGAGCTACGGACTCGGTTTCTATGAATTCTTCCAACTCTGCGAGGACATCGGTGCACGTCCGCTTCCTATTCTCAGCGTAGGTCTCAGTTGCCAGTATGAAAGCAATGAGGTAGTGCCTCTTGACAGTCTCCAACCTTACATCGACGACGCTCTCGACCTCATCGAGTTTGCCAATGGTGCTGCCACCACCAAGTGGGGCAAGGTGCGCGCAGAGATGGGTCACCCAGAACCATTCGGTCTGGAGTTTATCGGCATTGGCAACGAACAGTGGGGAAAAGAATATGTAGAACGTCTTGACCCATTCGTGAAGGCTATCCGCAAACGTTACCCCAACATAAAGATTGTGGGTTCATCAGGTCCAAGCGCCGATGGCGACAAGTTTGACTATCTCTGGCCTGAGATGACACGTCTCAAGGCTGACCTCGTGGACGAACACTACTACATGACTCCTGACTGGTTTTTGAAGAACGCCAACCGTTACGACAAGTACGACCGTAAGGGTCCGAAGGTCTTCGCAGGAGAATATGCTGCCCACGACCATCCTACGGGAAAGGCCAACAACTTCCGTGCAGCTCTTGCCGAAGCAGCCTTTATGACTGGTCTCGAGCGCAATGCCGACGTGGTGCGCCTCGCTACTTATGCGCCTCTCTTCGCCCATGTCGATGCTTGGCAGTGGAATCCAGACCTCATCTGGTATGACAACCTCCGCTCTTTGCGTACGCCTAACTACTACGTGCAGCAACTCTATGCTCTCAATGCAGGAGGAACCATCCTCTCTGCCACTTCCGACGGCAAGGCTCTTACTGGACAGGATGGACTGTATGCTTCTTCCTCGCGTGATGCTTCCACTGGCGAAACTATCGTGAAACTGGTCAATGCCACCGACTCCACAGCAACCGTCACTCTCTCATTCAAGGGTAAGAAACAGTTGCCAAAGAGTGGTACTTGCACTTATCTGCAGGCTGATGACCTCAACACCACCAACACTTTCGATGTGGAAAACATCGCGCCTCGCACCATGCCTGTAAAGGCAAATGGCGACGGCACTTGGACATTGGAACTGCCAAAACACTTCTTTGGTATCTACAGAGTGAAATAACATGACTGTAATATCCCATAAACTCAGCTCCCTCCTGCGCAATAGCAGGAAGGGAGTTGCCGTTTGTATCTCTTTTGCCTTCGCCTTTACAGCCACAGCCCAGGAGCGTTGCAAGGATTTCCGCGAGAACATTCCTCTCGACTCCATCAGACTCTCCGACCCGTTTATCCTTCCCGACTCGGCATCTCACACCTACTATATGACAGGCACGGGCGGACTCCTATGGAAAAGTCCTGACCTCAAGACGTGGAGCGGACCGTGGCGTGTGGCTTACACCGACAAGGATTCATGGATGGGCGACCATCCCATGATATGGGCTGCAGAGTTACATAAGAGAAACGGCCGCTACTATTACTTTGCCACTTTCACCAATGCCGATGCTGCGTTTACCGATACCGATGGACGCCGACTCGACCGTCGCGCCTGTCATGTCCTTGTGGCAGACCGTCCCGAAGGTCCCTACCGCGAGCAGACCGACAATCTCTTCCTTCCTGCCAACAAACTCACGCTTGATGCCACACTTTGGATAGAGGACGGCAAGCCTTATATGGTATATTGCCATGAATGGGTGCAGAATAATAATGGCACTGTTGAATATCTTCCCTTAAAAGAAGACATCGGAGCGGGTACTGTAGGCAAGCCTCACATCATGTTTCGCGCTTATGACTCCCCATGGAGCCGCGAGAATATGCCCGAAGGCATAAAGCCCAATCGTGTGACCGACGGACCTTATCTCTTCCGCACAGGAACAGGTCGCCTTGGTTGCGTGTGGACCAGTTGGGTATTCCACGACTATGTGCAAGGCGTGGCTTACTCCGACAACGGTCGTCTTGACGGTCACTGGACTCAAGAGGCTAACCCCATCACACCTCCAAACTATGGTCACAGTATGATATTCCGCACCTTTGACGGTCGCACGCTAATGTGCATCCACAGTCACAAGGATGTCAACGGCGAGTATATCCGCGTGCCACATCTCTTTGAGATAGACCTCAGTGGCGACAAACTCAAAGTGGGAAATCTTGTAAAATAAAACTAAAACGCATATATTACTCTACAATGAAAAAGTTATCATTATTTATCCTTTCTATCCTTTCGTGCATTGTTCCACAGACAATCTTTGCCAAGTCTGCGGCTGACTATGCCGGCTATCTCTTCGTCTACTTCACTGGCAACCACATAAGCGAGGAAGCAGTGTGCTTTGCCCTCAGTCCTGACGGCTACAACTATACAGCCCTCAACGGCGGAAAACCTGTACTTGACTCACGCGTCATCAGTTCTACGGGTGGCGTGCGCGACCCTCACATCCTTCGTGGCGAGGACGGCAAGACATTCTATATGGTCTGCACCGACATGGTGTGCGGCAACGGATGGGACTCCAACCGTGCCATGGTGCTCCTCAAGAGCAAAGACCTTGTCCACTGGACACACTCCGTGGTAAACATGCAGAAGCGCTTTGAAAAGCAGGAAAACCTCAAGCGTGTGTGGGCTCCTCAGACCATATATGACGCTGAGGCAGGCAAATACATGATATATTGGTCTATGCAGTACGGCAAGGGCGCCGACGTCATCTACTACGCTTACGCCAACAAGGACTTCACTGACATCGAAGACGAGCCTAAAGTGCTCTTCCTCCCCAAGGACAAGAGGTCGTGCATCGACGGCGACATCGTCTACAAGGACGGCGTATATCATCTCTTCTACAAGACCGAAGGTCACGGCAACGGCATAAAGGTGGCTACCACTCGTTCGCTCACATCGGGCAACTGGACCGAGGAAGAGGGCTACAAGCAACTCACCGACCAGGCTGTGGAGGGTGCCGGCACATTCAAACTCATCGGTCAGGACAAGTATATATTAATGTATGACGTCTACATGAACGGCCGCTATGACTTCTGCGAGACCACAGACCTCAGCCACTTCGTTCCTGCCACACAACCTGTGACAATGAACTTCCACCCACGTCACGGCACAGTCATTCCTGTGACAAAGAAGGAGATGGATCGTCTGAAGAAAAACTTTGAACACTAAAATACTTATCCTAAAACTATGAAGAGTTTCATCATCAGTAGCGCTCTCGTCCTGCTCCCCTTTGCCGCCTCGGCACAGGATGCCACAGTGAAGAGTCCCGACGGACGTCTCGCTGTAGGGATATACAAGCAAGACGGAGGCAACCTGAAATATAATGTCACCTACGACGGCAAGGAGATGCTGCTCCCCTCGCCTCTCGGTTTCATTGCCAACATAGGCAACTATCGTGACAGTCTGACCCTCAAGGGCAGTGACATGTCTGCAGTAGACACCACTTACACGTGCGACCGCATAAAGCGTTCTTCCATAACCGTGCATGCCAACCGCCTGACACTTCATGTATCCAACAATAAGGGGCATGACATGAGCATCATCTTTCATGTGAGCAACAATGACGTGGCTTTCCGCTACGATGTGGCTCGTGCAGGCGAGACTGGCAGCATACGCATCATGAATGAAGCCACCGGTTTCCGTTTCCCATCCACTACCACCACCTTCATCTGTCCGCAGAGCGATGCCATGATAGGTTGGAAGCGCACCAAACCGAGTTATGAGGAGGAATATCACATCGACGCACCGCTAACGGAGCGCTCGCAATATGGTCACGGCTACACCTTCCCTTGTCTCTTCCACGAAGGCGACAACGGATGGGTGCTCGTGAGCGAGACTGGCGTAGACTCACGCTATTGCGCATCAAGACTGTCGGATGCTTCGGCTGACGGCACATTCTCCATAGCCTTCCCTATGGCAGAGGAGAACAATGGCAACGGCACCTCAGAACCTGCTTTCGCATTGCCAGGTTCGACACCTTGGCGCACACTCACCGTCGGTTCTACACTCAAACCAATAGCAGAGACCACCATAGCGTGGGATGTGGTCACTCCTCGCTTTGACGCATCGAAGACCTATTCCTATGGTAAAAGCACATGGAGTTGGATAATCTCGCAAGACAACAGTATCAACTATGACGACCAGGTGCGCCACATCGACCTCGCTGCCGCAATGGGTTATCAATACACGCTCATCGACTGCGGTTGGGATATCAACATCGGCAAGGAGCGCATGGAGAAACTTGCACGCTATGCCTCTTCGAAAGGCGTTAGCCTGTTGCTCTGGTACAGTTCGAGCGGCTATTGGAACGACATCACGCAGTCGCCTATCAACTGCATGGACCGCAGTTTTGTGCGCCGTCGCGAGATGGCATGGCTCAAGAGCATCGGTGTGAAAGGCATAAAGGTGGACTTCTTTGGAGGTGACAAGCAGGAGACGATGCGTCTCTATGAGGATATCCTCGCCGACGCTAATGACTTCGGTCTTATGGTAATATTCCATGGATGCACCATACCGCGCGGATGGGAGCGTATGTATCCCAACTATGTGGGAAGCGAGGCCGTGCTTGCATCAGAAAACCTCATCTTCCAGCAGCACTTCTGCGACATGGAGGCACAAAATGCAGCCCTGCATCCCTTCATCCGTAATTCTCTCGGTTCGATGGAGTTTGGCGGCACATTCCTCAATGACCGCATGAGTCCCAACAACGATAGGGGCAACCACCGTCGCACAGGACTCTGCTTCGAACTTGCCACCGCCGTGCTCTTCCAGAATCCAGTGCAGAACTTCGCCCTTACACCTGCCAACCTCACCAACCAGCCGTCCTTCGCGCTTGACTTCATGCGCCAGGTGCCGACGACATGGGATGAGACTCGCTTCATAGACGGCTATCCAGGCAGTTATGCTGTGTTGGCACGCCGAAGCGGAGACACATGGTATGTTGCTGCCATCAACGCTCAGAAGAAGGCGCTATCACTCCAACTCGACCTGTCATTCCTCCACGGCACGACTCTCGAGATATTGTCAGACAACAATAAAGAGAACCCTCGCACTGTGAAGACTGACAAGAAGGGCAAACTCAAACTGACACTCCCCGCCGAGGGTGGTGCTGTAATCACAGCCCGAACTGCGGTCAAATAGCATTTGACTGGTAATTATAGTAGGTGCAGCGTCCTCGCTGCACCCATCTCTTATAAGCAATATCAATTGAGAAATTCCTACCCTGTGGTACGGCGAGGGCGCCGTACCTCCTATGAATACTTGCCTCATATGGCAGTGGTAAACAATAGGAGGTACAGCGCCCTCGCTGTACCCATCGCAAGAAACCTATTAGGAGGTACAGCGCCCTCGCTGTACCATTAATAGATAGTAATGTATCTTATTGCAGGAATGAGATTAGCACACCGGCTGCTATAGCCGAACCGATAACGCCCGATATGTTGGAAGCCATGCAGTAGTTGAGCACATGGT
>CAVKNF010000012.1:0-5386 GCA_963657415.1 bacterium
CATTTATATACGCACGAACAATTAATAAGAAATAATAAAAGAGTAACTTTGCAGTCGGTTTGCGCTTGTCTGTTCATCAGAGAGGTACATACCACAGAGTTAATTAACATAAAGTCAAACTATTTAAAAACAAAACATTTATTAATTTTATGGCAGATTTTAAGAACGTCAAGCCACTCGATGATTTCAATTGGGATGAATTCGAGAACGACAAGACTACCGGTACAGAGGCAGCTAACCTTGAAAAGGCCTACGACGAGACCCTCAACAAGATTGCAGACTTCCAGGTAGTGGAGGGAACGGTCATCTCTATTGACAAGAAAGAGGTCATCGTGAACATCGGTTACAAGAGCGACGGCATCATCCCAGCTTCTGAGTTCCGTTATAACCCAGAGTTGAAGGTCGGCGACACCGTAGAGGTTTACGTTGAAAATCAGGAAGACCGCAAGGGACAGCTTGTACTCTCTCACAAGAAGGCTCGCATCAGCAAGAGTTGGGATCGCATCAACGCGGCTATCGAGGCTGACGAGATTGTACAGGGCTACATCAAGTGCCGCACTAAGGGTGGTATGATTGTAGACATCTTCGGCATCGAAGCATTCCTCCCAGGAAGCCAGATTGACGTTCATCCAATACGCGACTACGACGTATTCATCGGCAAGACAATGGAATTCAAGATCGTGAAGATCAATCAGGAATTCAAGAATGTCGTTGTTTCTCACAAAGCTCTCATCGAGGCAGAGCTCGAGGAGCACAAGAAGGAGATCATCTCCAAGCTCGAGAAGGGTCAGGTACTCGAGGGTACTGTCAAGAACATCACTTCTTACGGTGTATTCGTTGACCTCGGCGGCGTAGACGGACTCATCCACATCACAGACCTCTCTTGGGGCCGCGTAAGCGATCCACACGAGATTGTTACTCTCGACCAGAAGATCAACGTCGTTATCCTCGACTTCGACAACGAGAAGAAGCGCATCGCTCTCGGTCTGAAGCAGCTCACTCCACATCCATGGGATGCACTTGATCCAAACCTCTCAGTAGGCGACAAGATCAAGGGTAAGGTAGTTGTTATCGCTGACTACGGTGCATTCGTAGAGGTTGCTCCTGGCGTAGAGGGTCTTATCCACGTTTCTGAGATGTCTTGGAGCCAGCACCTGCGTTCAGCACAGGACTTCCTCCATGTAGGCGACGAGGTAGAGGCAGTGATCCTCACTCTCGACCGCGACGAGCGCAAGATGTCTCTCGGCATCAAGCAGCTTAAGGAAGATCCATGGGAGCACATAGAGGAGAAGTATCCTCAGGGAAGCAAGCATCCTGCAAAGGTTCGCAACTTCACCAACTTCGGTATCTTCGTAGAGCTTGAGGAAGGTGTTGACGGACTCATCCACATCTCTGACCTCTCTTGGACAAAGAAGGTAAAGCATCCTTCAGAGTTCACTCAGGTAGGTGCTACCATCGACGTAGTAGTTCTTGAGATAGACAAGGAGAACCGTCGTCTCTCTCTCGGTCACAAGCAGCTTGAGGACAACCCATGGGATACTTACGAAACCATCTACACTCCTGGTTCAGTACACACAGGTAAGATTACCGAGATGATGGACAAGGGTGCAGTGATCACTCTCAACGAGGGTGGCGAAGGCTTCGCAACTCCTAAGCACCTCGTTAAGGAGGATGGCACACAGGCACAGCTTGGTGAGGAGCTCGAGTTCAAGGTAATCGAGTTCGTTAAGGAGACAAAGCGTATCATCCTCTCTCACAGCCGCACATTCGAGGCTGAGAAGAAGGAAGACAAGCCAGCTCGCAAGCCACGCGCAGCAAAGAAGGCTGACGATGTTACAATCAACAATGTAGCAAGCGGTACTTCACTTGGCGACAGCAACGTGCTTGCTGCCCTCAAGGCTCAGATGGAGAAGGGCGAGTAATCCTTAGCGGTTACGCTTTATAAATTATCAGGGGGATGATTCCGAAAGGAGTCATCCCCCTTTTTTATATTAAAATATGAAAAGATGAAAAAGACCCCTCCCCTGCCCCTCCCGAGGGAGGGGATGAAGAAATGCATTCAGTAGTAGGTGCTGCGTCCTCGCTGCACCCTATCTCAAGCAGATTGAGAATTTCCCATTAGCGAGGGCAAAGCGAGGGAACGATAGTAACCATAGGAGGCGAAGCGTCCTCGCTTTGCCCCTAAAGTAAGAAAAAAAATAAAGGATGAAGGATGGGTGCAGCGAGGACGCAGCACCTACTATGATTAGTATTGTCCGCTTGTGACTGGTACAGCGAGGGCGCTGTACCTCCTAAAGCGAGGGCGCTGTATCTCCTCAAAATTACCATATATTATAAATATGTAATATGAACCAAAAGATTTTCAAGAGGAAGCAACGCACTTAAATATTTTTTACTAACTTTGCAACTAATCTGCGGAGTACGGTATGGAAGACACTTGTCCCTCGGCATATCCGATAGAATTACATTTAGGAGTTAATCATTCTATAAAGCGTTTTTCCTATGAAAGGAATAGTTCTCGCTGGCGGTTCAGGCACACGCCTCTACCCTATTACCAAAGGAGTCAGCAAACAGCTGATACCAATTTTTGACAAACCAATGATATATTACCCTATATCGGTGCTCATGCTTGCCGGTATACGGGAAATTCTCATCATCTCCACACCTTATGACCTGCCTGGTTTCAAGCGATTGCTTGGCGATGGTAGCGAGTTCGGAGTGAAGTTCGAATATGCAGAGCAACCTTCACCCGACGGACTTGCCCAGGCTTTCATCATCGGTGAAAAATTTATCGGCACTGATAGTGTATGCCTCGTCCTTGGCGACAACATCTTCCACGGAAGCGGTTTCACAGGACTACTGCTCGACAGCGTCAAGGCTGCGGAAGAGGAAAACAAAGCCACCGTATTCGGATATTATGTCAACGACCCAGAACGCTATGGCGTGGCAGAGTTTGACAAGCAAGGCAACTGCCTCAGCATCGAGGAAAAGCCTTCACATCCCAAGAGCAACTATGCCGTGGTGGGACTCTATTTCTATCCTAACAGCGTGGTGGAGATAGCGAAGAATATCAAACCGTCGGCACGCGGCGAACTGGAGATTACCACCGTCAACCAAGAATACTTGTCAAGGAAAGACCTTAAGGTGAAGACCCTGCAGCGTGGATTTGCATGGCTCGACACGGGCACTCACGACAGTCTGTCGGAAGCCAGTACATTCATTGAGGCTATAGAAAAGCGTCAGGGTCTGAAGATAGCGTGTCTCGAAGAGATAGCATACAACAACGGATGGATAAGCCGTGACAAACTCATTGAAGTGGCACAGCCCATGGCAAAGAATGACTACGGCAAATATCTGCTGCGACTGGCTGAGGGGAAATAACGTCAAACACATCCTCTTACAATATTATAATTATACGAGGACATTGGTACGGCGAGGGTGCCGTACCTCCTAAAATAGAATAAACTGAAAAGTACATAAAAAAAATAACCTGAAAAGTACATAACATGGAATACGACAAGAACAACGTAAAGGATTACGAACAGGCTAACGAGGGCGAGTCGACCATCTCGTTCCAGTTCATCTACACCACAGTATTGCTCTATTGGCAATGGATTCTTGCCTCAGTAGTGATATGCCTCGGACTGGCATATGTATATCTCAGATATAGCACACCTATCTATCAGGCGGAGGCTAAGATGCTCGTGAAAGACGAGGAAAACCAGCGCAGCAGATATTCGACAAGTATGCTTGCCACGGCAACAAACCTCGGCATCATGACCAACTCTGCCGGTATCGACAATGAGATGGAGATTCTCAAGTCTTCAGTCATTGCCGAAGAGGCTATCCGTGACTTGAAACTCTATGTCATCTACAAGAACAAGGGACGCATAAAGAACCGTCTTATCTACAAGACCCAGCCCATCAACGTGGATATGGATGCCAAGAGTCTCAACAAACTCCAAAATCCTATAAAACTGAAGATCACACACGACGGTGACGTATACAAGGTAACAGGAAAATACTATGCTCCCGTACCTGAAGGCGAAGACCCTGTCGATGACGATCCTATAGAGATAGACCAGACCTTCACCAAGTTGCCTGCACGCATCAACACTCTTGCGGGCGTGGTGACTCTGACCCACAATGCCGACAAGAAACTCAAGGACGGCAAGACAATGTTTGCCACCATCTGTCCTCCTGCCGACTTGGCAAAGGCATATGCCAAAGCGCTCAACGTGGAGGCTACAAGCAAGACTACATCCATTGCCGTGCTGAGCATCAACGACCCAAGTTGGCGCAGGGCAATAGATTATCTCGACTGCCTTGTCGAGGTGTATAACCGTCAGGCTAACGACGACAAGAACGTCATCGCCCTCAAGACCGAGCAGTTTATCAACACTCGTCTCGAAAGACTCGCCACCGAACTCGGCAGCACCGAGGGCAGCTACGAGGACCTGCTGAAGAGCAACAAGATGATTGAGTTCAAGTTGAATGCTGAGCAGACGATGAAGAATGCCGACGAGTATGACAACAAGTTGATAGAGACCAACATGCAGTTATCTCTCATCAACAGCCTCAGTTCATATCTCAACAATCCTGAGAACAAATATCAGGTAATACCGAGCAACATCGGACTCGAAGACCCGAGCACGACACAGCTCATAAACAACTACAATAAGGTAGCACTCGAGCGCAGCTCACTGCTCAGAACAGCCAGCGAGAGCAACCCTTCCATCAAGCCTCTCACCGCACAGCTCGAAGAGATGCACTCCAGCATCAAGAAGGCTATGAGCCAGACCAAGCACTCGCTCGAGATTCAGCGTAATGCTCTGCAAGAGCAGTCAAGCAAATATCAGGGACAGATTCTCAACTCGCCTGAGCAGCAGCGCAAGATCAATCAGATAGGTCGTCAGCAGGAAGTGCAGACCGCTCTCTACACCATGCTCCTGCAGAAGCGTGAGGAAAACTCCATCTCTCTCGCCGCTACTGCCGACAAGGGTAAGCTCATCGACAATCCTACATATGTGGGTAAGGTGAAGCCGAAGGGTTCCATCATCATGCTCATAGCACTCGTGCTCGGTCTTGCCATTCCGTTTGGCATCTTGTATCTCATCGAGTTCTTCAAGTATCGCATCGAGAACCATGAGGATGTTGCCAAACTCACCACTCTGCCTATCATCGCCGACGTGGCTGTGGCAAGCGAGCAGCAGAAGACCAAGGGTGAGATTGTGGTTCACGAGAATGTCAACAACACCATGGAGGAGATATTCCGCTCCATGCGTACCAACCTGCAGTTCCTGCTCAAGGAAGACGAGAAGGTCATCATGTCGACATCAAGTATCGCTGGTGAAGGAAAGACATTCATCACTTCCAACCTCGCCAT
>CAVKNF010000012.1:5815-26451 GCA_963657415.1 bacterium
GAAACTCAACAACATGGCAGTTGTCATCAACGGCATCGACATGTCAAAGAAGAAGCATGGCTATCACTATGGCTACGGCAAGTATGGCAAATATGGCAAGTATGGCAACTACGGTCATTATGGCAATTACGGCAACTACGGCAATTACGGCAACTACAGCAATAGCCACTATGGCAGCAAGGACGACAATTCCATCAAACTGTAAAATAGACACATACATATGGTCATAGCAGTAGATTTCGACGGAACTATCGTCGAGGACAGATATCCCGAGATAGGCACCGAACAGCCGTTTGCCACTGAGACTCTCCGCATGCTCATCCGCGATCGTCACCAGTTGATATTGTGGACGGTGCGCGAGGGCAGATGCCTTGAGGAGGCTATCGAGTGGTGTCGCGAGCGTGGAGTGGAGTTCTATGCCGTCAACAAGGACTATCCCGAAGAGGAGATGTCGAAGAACAACCATTATTCGCGCAAGATAAAGGCAGACTTCTTCATCGACGACCGCGGCATAGGCGGATTGCCCGAGTGGGGAGAGATCTATCAGATAATCTCTGAGGGCAAGACCTTCGAAGATATTATCCGTAGCAAAATAAGCAATAGTCTTAGTTCGCACGAAGTGCCAAAGCGCAAGCATTGGTGGAACAGATAACATAACACAACGAAATAAAAAAAAGCCTCGGGATTTCAAATCTCGAGGCTTTTTTATGTATTATGGAGTACGGCGAGGGCGCCGTACCGCCTATGATTACCTAAAAAACAAGCCTGTGGTGCTGGCATCCACGGTGACAGGCTTGTCCTTGGATATGGTGCCGGCTATGAGCGCCTTGCTCATGTCATCGAGCACCAAGTGCTGGATAGCCCTCTTCACAGGACGTGCACCATACTCCGGGTCGTAACCGTTGTCGGTAAGGAACTGCACTGCCGCAGGTGTCCACTTCATGTCGAAGCCCTGGGCATAGAGCATGTCGCTCACCTTGTGAAGTTGCATCTCCACTATCTGGCTTATCTCGTCGCGTGTCAACTGGTGGAAGAAGATAGTCTCGTCAATACGGTTGCGGAACTCAGGGCGCATGATGCTCATCAACTGCTCCTCCTTCATGTTGGATGTCATGATGATGATAGTGTTCTTGAAGTTCACCGTACGTCCCTTGTTGTCGGTCAGACGACCGTCGTCGAGCACCTGTAACAGGATGTTGAATACGTCAGGATGTGCCTTCTCTATTTCATCAAAGAGCACCACAGAGTATGGCTTACGCCTTACGGCCTCGGTCAACTGTCCGCCCTCATCGTAGCCTACGTAGCCCGGAGGCGCACCGATAAGACGGGTGACGCTGAATTTTTCCTGATACTCCGACATGTCTATTCTTGTTATCATCTTCTCGTCATTGAAGAGATAGTCAGCCAAAGCCTTTGCCAATTCGGTCTTACCCACACCCGTAGTACCGAGGAATATGAATGAAGCGATAGGACGCTTAGGATCTTGCAGACCCGCACGGCTGCGCCTTACGGCATTGCTCACAGCCTCTATAGCCTCGTTCTGACCTACCACACGCTTGTGGAGTTCATCCTCGAGATGGAGCAGTTTCTCCTTGTCGCTCTGCAGCATCTTCTTCACAGGAATGCCAGTCCAGCGTGACACCACCTCAGCGATGTCATCTGCTGTCACCTCCTCACGAAGGAGATGATTCTGCTGAGCGGATGCCGAAGCCTGTATAGCCTCAAGATCCTTGTCGAGGGCAGGCAGACGAGAGTAGCGTATCTCAGCCACCTTGGCATAGTCACCATTGCGCTCATACTGCTCAGCCTGCAGTTTCAGTTGCTTCTGCTGCTCCTTGATGGTCTGTATGCGGTCAGCCTGCTTCTTCTCCTCCTGCCACTGGTTGTTGAGCACCGAGAGTTGAGAGTTGAGAGTGCTGAGTTCCGCCTCTATCTTTTCCAACTTTTGCTTGTCGTTCTCCTTCTTTATGGCAGCGCGCTCAATCTCAAGTTGGCGCACCTTACGCGTGAGTTCGTCCATCTCCTCAGGCATGGAGTCACGTTCCATACGTAGTTTGGCCGCAGCCTCATCCATCAAGTCGATGGCCTTGTCAGGGAGATAACGCTCGGAGATATAACGCTCGGAGAGTTTCACAGCGGCTATGCAGGCGTCATCCTGTATACGCACCTTGTGATGGTTCTCATAGTTCTCCTTCAGTCCACGCAGGATGGAGATGGCATCTATCTCGCTTGGTTCGTCCACCATGACGGTCTGGAATCGTCTTTCCAGCGCCTTATCCTTTTCGAAATACTTCTGATATTCATTGAGCGTTGTGGCACCTATTGCACGCAGTTCGCCACGCGCCAAGGCTGGTTTCAAGATGTTTGCTGCATCCATAGCACCATCGCCAGCACCTGCACCCACAAGAGTGTGTATCTCATCGATGAAGAGGATTATCTGACCGTCACTCTCGGTGACCTCCTTGATGACACCCTTGAGTCGTTCCTCAAACTCACCCTTATACTTCGCACCAGCAACGAGCGCACCCATATCGAGTGAGAAGACGAGTCGGTTCTTAAGGTTCTCTGGTACATCGCCACGTACTATACGCTGAGCCAGACCCTCCACGATGGCAGTCTTACCCGTACCCGGTTCACCTATTATTATAGGGTTGTTCTTCGTACGTCGGGAAAGAATCTGCAACACCCTACGAATCTCCTCATCACGTCCGATGACAGGGTCGAGTTTGCCTTGACGTGCATCGGCAACAAGGTTGCGGGCGAAGCGGTTCAAGTTCTCAAACTTGTCCTGACCTTGTTGGTTTTGATATGTCTGATTGTTATTCATCATAGTTGTTGTCCTTTCTTTGTTATTCGTTCTGCCCACCATATTACAAATCGGGTGCCCGTCATACAGGACATTAAAGATTGGCAGGGATAAATTAATATACTGTGTCAGTTTGGCAGCGATTATGCCTAATTGACATAATAAATGTGGTAACTATAGGAGGTACAGCGCCCTCGCTGTACCACGCTTTTGATAATTATCGATAGAAACATACGTCGGAGAGTGGTACAGCGGGGGCGCTGTACCTCCTTAGAATAGCATTGCTTCTTACTTGGGTGCAGCGAGGACGCAGCACCTACTATTCAAATGCACGTACGTGCGATGTCAGATGCACGTACGTGCGTTGGACATTTCACGTACGTGCGTTGGGCATGTCACGTACGTGCGTTGGACATTACACGTACGTGCATGAAAAAAGCCTGCACGGATAAACGTGCAGGCTTCTTAATTTATGTTACCTATAAGTGGTATGCGAAGTGGCGTATTAACCGCCGAAGTTGTCGAAGTCGATCATGTCGTCCTCTACGCCGAGGCTGTGTAGCAAGTCGAGCACAGTCTTGGCCATCATCGGAGGTCCACAGAGGTAGTACTCACAATCCTCAGGTGCTTCATGCTGCTTGAGATAAGTGTCGCCCATCACAGGAGCTACGAAACCTGGTGTGTAAGGTATGCCTGCTGCATCTGCCTTCGGGTCAGGACGGTCGAGAGCAAGATGGAAGTGGAAGTTAGGATACTCCTTCTCCAATTCGATGAAGTCATTGAGGAATGGGATCTCATCCAGCGCGCGGGCACCATAGAAATAGTGCATCTCGCGGTCGGTGCAGTGCTTAGCCTTGAGCATATGCATGATCTGCGCACGCAGAGGAGCCATACCAGCACCACCGCCTACCCATATCATCTCGCGACCTGTGCCATACTTAGGATGGAACTCTCCGTAAGGACCGCTCATCACAACCTTGTCGCCAGGCTTGAGGCTGAAGATATATGAAGAAGCGATACCTGGGTTGACAGGCATGAAGTTGTTGGCATCCGGCTTCTGCTGCTCACGTGGCAGGAACGGAGGAGTGGCGATACGCACCGTCAGAGTGATGATGTCGCCCTCGTCAGGATAGTTTGCCATGGAGTAAGCACGGATTGTAGGCTCCGGATTAGAGCAGTGGAGATCAAACATGTGGAACTTCTCCCATGTAGGCAGATAAGTGTCGCCGATGAGACTGCGGTCGAAGTCCTTGTAATCGAGCTCAAATGCAGGGATACGGATCTGTGCATACGAACCCGGTTCGAAGTCCATGTGCTCGCCAGGAGGCAGAGCCACCTTGTATTCCTTGAGGAATGAAGCCACGTTGCGGTTGCCGATAACCGTGCACTCCCACTCTTTCACGCCGAGCACAGAGTCTGGCACCTTGATGTCGATGTCGCCCTTCACCTTGCACTGGCAACCGAGACGGTAGCCCTCCTTTATCTGTTTGCGGGTGAAGTGACCCTTCTCAGAGTCGAGAATTTCGCCACCGCCATTGACCACCTGACATTTGCACTGGCCGCAAGAGCCCTTGCCACCGCAGGCAGAAGGCAGATATACACCCTCTTCGGCAAGTGTGGAGAGGAGGCTTCCGCCCTGCTCCACCTCATACGAGTTCTTGTCGTTGACGGTGACCTTAACCTTTCCCGATGGAGTGAGATACTTCTTAGCAATGAGAAGCATGCCCACAACCAGCAGTATTACTACAAAAAAGACCCCTATAGAGGCTAAAATGAAATTTGCCATAGTTGTGTTTTCTTTCCTTATTTATATAGTAAGACCTGAGAATCCCATCATAGCAAGAGCCATCAGACCCACTGTGATGAATGTTATGCCAAGTCCCTGGAGTGGTTTCGGCACGTCAGAGTATTCCATCTTCTCGCGGATAGCACCCATTGACACGATGGCGAGAGTCCATCCGAGACCCGAACCGATAGCATAGGCGATGGCATCCCACACGTTGCCTATGTACTGAGTGTTGGTAGGTTCGAGGTTGATGCGCTGCTGCATGAAGAGCGAAGCACCCATGATGGCACAGTTTACGGCAATCAGAGGAAGGAAGATACCCAGTGCTGAATAGAGCGATGGTGAGAACTTCTCCACTGCCATCTCTACCAACTGAGTGATACCGGCGATGACTGCGATGAAGAGTATCAGAGAGAGATAACTCAGGTCTACACCCTCGATGATACAGTCAGGACCGAGCACCTTCGTCTGAAGGAGATAATCTATAGGCACTGTGATGAGCAACACAAAGGTTACGGCGAGGCCGAGACCCAGAGATGTCTTCACATTCTTGCTAACTGCAAGGAATGAGCACATTCCGAGGAAGAATGCGAAGATCATGTTGTCGACGAACATCGACCTGAAAAACAGTGAAATTATATGTTCCATAGTTTATTTCTCCTCCTTATAAAAATATGCACGGTGCACCCATATGGCGATACCCACGAGGATGAGCGCCATGGCAGGCATTGTCATCATGCCGTTGTTTACATAACCGAAGTCATAGACGCTCTCCGGGATAATCTTAAATCCGAGAAGCGATCCGCGACCGAAGAGTTCACGCACGAAACCTACGATAACGAGGATGTAGGCATAGCCCAGACCGTTGCCGATGCCGTCGAGGAATGAAGGCCATGGCGAATTCATCATGGCGAAAGCCTCAAGACGACCCATCAGGATACAGTTGGTGATGATAAGACCCACGTAGACCGAGAGTTCCACGCTCACGTCATAGACATAAGCCTTCAATATCTGGCTCACTATGGTAACGAGAGCCGCCACCACGATGAGCTGCACGATGATACGGATGCGGTTAGGGACAGTCTTTCTTATCAGCGAGATGGTGACATTGGAGAAGGCGGTGATGACCGTCACAGCCAGTCCCATCACGATAGCCGGTTTGAGCTGTGTGGTCACAGCCAGTGCGGAACAGATACCGAGAATCTGCACGAGAATCGGGTTGTTCGCGCTCAGAGGAGAGGTAAGTGCTTCCCTATTTGCTTTAGAAAATAAACTCATATATTTAATCCTCCTTCTTTTTTACTTTTCATTAATAAATGACAGATAGTTTGCCAGTCCCTCGTGAAGCATGAGGTCTACACCATTGGATGTAAGGGTGGCACCAGTGATGCCGTCCACCTCAGATGCAGGGTTCTCCACGTTTTTCTTCACACCGAGAGCCACCTTGCCGTCAGCAAAGGCTTTCTTG
Source organism: bacterium (assembly GCA_963657415.1). GTDB lineage: Bacteria > Bacteroidota > Bacteroidia > Bacteroidales > Bacteroidaceae > Prevotella. The sequence continues at coordinate 11,876 of CAVKNF010000012.1, forward strand.
CCCTGAAACTTTGCCTGCCAAACCTTGGAATCCTTGATTTCGCCTCCAAGACCTGCAGTCTCGCTCTGGTGGTTGAAGTAAGCGCCATAGACTGTCTGGCGGTCTTCATCGAGAGCGATATAGCCCCAGATGTTGCCCCAGAGACCCATACCGCACACTGGAATCACATACTTTGTCTTACCGTCGACATTAGCCACGAAGACATGGTAACGACCTGCCTTGATCTCAGGGCTATAGTCAGTCTTGAAATCCTCTGCTGCCACCTCTGTGAGTTTTGTGCCGTCCCACAGATTGTCCTTCACAGTCTTCTCGTAGGTAGCATCAACATCTTCTGTCTGTATCTGCAAGGCTGTGAGAATCTGTTTCTTCACGTCATTGCGCACATTCTTGTCCTGAGTTTCCTGCAGAGCAGAAGAAACAAAGGCCAGAAGGAATGCCACGACGATCACCATTATGGCAGCGTAGGCGATGATATATGAATTGCTGTTTGTATTCAGTTTTGCCATTTCGTCATCCTCCAATTATTTCTTGTTAGCACGTTTAGCACGCTTGTTGATATTTGCCTCCACTACGTAGTGGTCGATGGTAGACGCAAACATGTTCATGAGCAATATCGCGAGCATCATTCCCTCTGCATAACCAGGGTTCATCACACGGAAGACGATGGCCATGACACCGATGAGGAAACCGTAGATATACTTACCCTTCTCGGTGCGGCATGATGTCACAGGGTCGGTAGCCATAAACACGGCACCGAAAGCGAAACCGCCATAGCAGAGTTGCTCTACCCATGAGAGTGGGCTCATGCCGATGCTGTGGAAGAGTACAGACACGAGAGCGCCGCCCACGAATACGCTGAGCATGGTGCGCCAGCTTGCGATGCCAGTCCAAAGGAGTATGACAGCACCGATGGCGATGGCGATGACTGATGTCTCACCGATAGATCCTGGGATGAGACCTGTCACTGCCGCACAGAGGTCAGAGCCAGTGCTGCCTGTCTGGGCAAGGATGCCGAGAGGTGTAGCGGCGGTAGTACCGTCGGGCAGAGCGCAACCGAGACCGAAGATGGTGTCGTTAGCCACCCATACTGAGTCGCCACTCATCTTTGTAGGATAAGAGAAGAAAAGGAACGCACGCGCGAGGAGTGCAGGGTTGAAGATGTTCATACCCGTACCGCCGAATATCTCCTTACCGATGATTACTGCGAAGGCGCAAGCCAGGGCAAGCATCCACAATGGGCAGTTGACTGGCATTATCAGCGGGATGATGATACCCGACACGAGATAACCCTCCTGGATTTCCTCGTGCTTCCACTGTGCCCAGCAGAACTCGATGCCGAGACCCACGATGTAGCTCACGAGAATCATCGGGAGCACCTTCAAGAGACCGTAGACAAACATTGAGACGCATGATGTCTCGGCAAGTTTGCCTGCAAGGGCTGCGTTCTGGTAGCCCACATTATACATACCAAACAGGAGCGCAGGTATGAGGGCTATCACCACGATAGACATGATGCGCTTGGAGTCGATGGCATCATGGATGTGCACGCCCGACTTGGAAGTGTCGTTAGGAACGAAGAGGAAAGTCTCGAAGCCCTCAAAGACACTCTGCAGGGCAGAGAATTTGCCTCCCTCTACGAAGTTCGGCTTGATCTTGTCAATATAGTTTCTAAGTGCTTTCATAACTTATGCATTCTCCTTTCTCAGAATATCCAGTCCCTGACGAACTATCTTCTGCAATTCCAGTTTACTTGAATCAACAAACTCAGCCACGGCAAAATCTTCAGGTGACACCTCATAGATGCCGAGGGCTTCCTGCTTGTCGATGTTGCCCGAGATGATGGCTTTGATGAGATATTCGCCATAGATGTCCATAGGGAGCACCTTGTCATACTCGCCGCTCATGATCATATGGCGTTCGCCACCCTTGATACGGGTGTCGAGTTTATACTTCTTGCTGCCGCAAAGCCAAGAGAAATAACTTCTCGAAACGGAGAACTGACCAAAGCGAGGCATAATCCATCCGAGCATCTCGTCGGCATGGTCGCCTTCTGGCAGCACGCACACCTCTGAAGTGTGGGCACCGAGAGCGTCGTCCATAGTGGCTTTCTCGCCTGTGAGGGGGTTGCCGTTGATGATGCGCTTGCCTTCAGCGCTGTCAATATGACCTGCGAGGATATCAGAGAGGGGAGCACCGACGAGGGCATCCACATAACTTGCGTCCTTCACCTCCGAACCTGCTACGGCAACTGTGCGCGTGAGGTCTACCTTGCCAGTGTTGATCAGACGACCGATGAAGATGACTGCCGTAGGGTCTACGGTCCACACTACCTCGCCCTTGTTGACAGGGTCAAGATGGTTGACATGCACTCCGACATTTCCTGCCGGGCACTTGCCGTCAAATACTGTCACCTCCACATCCTTGGCATCGGTCAATGCCTGTGATGTCTGCTTTGCGCCAATGCCGAGATAAGTCTTTGCCATCTTGCTCAACGCGGTGAGACCAGTCTGGAAGTCCTTCTCCTGACCTTTGAGTTCCACCTCGAAGTCACCTGCGAGAGGCATATCCCTCAATGCAGATACGAAGATGCCCTTTGGAGTGCTTGCAGCATCAGCCACAACAGCATAAGGCAACTGGTTGATATAACCAAACAGTCCTGCCTCGAGCAAAAGAGCCTTAACCTGCTCACCCGACATGTTTCCTGAGATTTTCTGCGAGAAGTCAGCATACTGCTGCACAGCATCAGCCTTAACCTTAATGCCCAGCAACTTGCGTCTTTCACCGCGATTTACCAGCTCGACAACACCACTGACTGGAGATGCAAACTTCATCTCCGGCTGTTGTTTGCTGACAAACAAAGCATCACCGGCTTTGACAACGTCGCCTTCCTTTACCACCACCTTGGGAGCAAGCCCAACGAATGAAGACAAAGAAAGAGTATACGAAGCCGAGAGAGGAAGTTTCTTCCTTTCAGGCTTTGCAACTCCTGCAAGACGAATGTCAAGACCTTTTTTCAGCCTAATTACATTTGCCATAGATAATATTTATATTTTGTAAGTTGTATTTCGTTGTGTGACGCATTGTCCACACTATGATTGCGTAACTGTTAACGTATTGGAATTCTGTCTGCAAATTTATAAAAAATGGTAGACATACAGAAGAAAACGAATTGAAAGATTCCGTTATAACACAAAAATAATGTAATTTTGCGAATCATTTAAAGCTAATAATTCTCGTTCTGAAAAGAATTGGACACGTTATAAACATACTGGTATGGACTCTGATAGGTGCATATCTGGTAGTGACCGTGCTGCTGAATATCCCGGCAGTCAGACGTGTCGTTGCCGAAAAGGCGAGCGTCATGCTGTCGGAGAAACTCGGCACGGAGGTGCATATCGGCAAGGTGGACATCTCTTTATTCAACCGAATAATCATCGACGGCATCGACATCAAGGACCAGAGTGGCAAGGACTTGCTCAAGGCTCCGCGCATGTCGGTCGGTTGGTCGCTGATAGACATGATGAAGGGTCAGATATCCATCTCATCTGCGCAGATATTCGGTATGAAAGCCGACCTCTACAAGAAGACGGCAACATCAAAGACCAATTTCCAGTTTATCATCGACTCGCTTTCGTCTAAAGAGAAAAAGGAACCGAGCAAGATAAACCTGAAAATCAGTTCGCTGATAATAAGGCGCAGTCAGGTGGCCTACAATCAGTTGGATGCTCCTTACGGCGGTATCATTTCGCCGAAGCATGTGAATGTCAGAGACATCAGCGCCCACTTCATCCTCAACAAACTGACTAACGATTCCATTGACGTGGCGGTGAAGAAGTTGGCTTTCAAGGACAAGAGCGGACTCGAGGTGAAGCGCTTCACAGCAAAGTTTGTTGGAGGAAAGAAGGACATGCGTCTCTCCGACTTCCATCTCGCACTCCCCCACTCCTCCTTGTCCATCCCCGAGGCCACAGCCAGTTATGTCATTGAAGGAGGAAAGATAAAGAGTAACAGTCTGAAATACAGTTTGGCATTAACGGATTCTTATGTCACACTGCACGACCTGAGTTGCCTGACAAGTAAGTTGACGGGCAACACACCACCGATATATCTGTCTGCCGACATCGATGGCACCGACACGAGGGTGCGGCTGAAGACCCTGTCGGTAAAGCAGTCACCAGGTCTGACGCTTGCCGGCAACGCATTGCTGCGCAAGATAGACGGCACATGGCACTGGGACTGCACTCTGGAGAATCTGCACACCAATGCGGAGGGGATAAAGTCGTTGGCATCAAACATCGGAAAGGAGAATGCCATACCCGCCATTATAGACAATCTTGGGGAGATAACAGTATCGGGAAAGAGTTCGGGAAACGCAGGCAACATAAGCGTTGACAGTAGGATCAATACGGGTATTGGCTCTGCCGATATAAAACTTGACAAGCACGGCAATAGTTTTATATCCGACATAAAAGCATCAAATCTTGACCTTGCCACCCTCACGGGCAAGGACGACTTCGGCAGTCTTGACGGAAACATTCACCTGAAGGGAAACCTCACGGGAAGTAAACTTGCCAGTTGCAATGTCGTGTCCAACATAGAAAAGGTCACTTATAAGAACCACACATATCACAATGCTGACATCAAGGCAGACTATTCGAATGGCGGTCAAACGGCGTTTAATCTTAGTTTGAACGATGAATATGCCTTGCTCTCTGCCAACGGAAGCATAGACTTGTCCGCATCCAAACCGAAGACGGAGTTCCTGGTAAAGGCAAACAATGTGTGTCCGTCGCGCTTGGGACTGACCAACAAGTGGAAGGACAACACCTTCGACTTCACTCTTGACGGCAACATTCACGGCAGCAATATCAACAATGCTGAGGGCACGGTGGCTCTGCATGACTTTTCCATGTATTCGGAAGATGATGTCTACAGGCTCAATGCCCTCGAACTGCAGAAATACAGCCACGACGGCAACGAGCAGCGGATTATCATGCACAGCGACTTTGCCAACATGTCTATTGACGGCAGGTTTGACTACAATACATTATACAACAGTCTGATAGCCACTGTAAGCAAGCGTCTGCCCACTATGCCGGGACTTCCCAAGGCGAAGAAGGCGGACAACAAGATAAATGTCTATGGCACGGTATATAGGACCGACTGGGCGGAGAAACTACTCGGGGTGCCCCTGCAACTCGGCGAAGAGGCTCACATCATAGCCAATATCGACGACAAGGCAGACAAGGCGGATGTGAATATCGACATCCCGGACTTCACTTACAACGGCAAGAGATATAAGGACGGCTATCTCATCATGACATCGCCCGACGACACTCTGAAGGCGAAGGTAAACATCACGGCCATAGGAAAGCGTGGCAACACGTCGCATTATCTTCTTAATGCCAGCGCCGTGGACAATCATCTCGTGTCGCAGGCCACATTCAACATCAACGGGCGCAACATCATCAACGGTCAACTCAATACCGACACGCGATTCTACAAGAATGCCGACGGACTGGCTACCGCGCATGTCAACATAAAGAATTCGGGCATACTCATCGACGACACGGTGTGGACGGTGAGTCCCTCTGACATAGAGTTTCATAAGAACCGACTCGCGGTAAACAACCTCTCGGTAAGTCATGGTCGTCAGGAGATAACCATCAACGGCAAGAATACTACCGACCCGGATGACGAGATAAAGGTAAGGCTCAAGGATGTGAATGTGGCTTACATCCTCGATCTTGTCAACTTCCACTCCGTAGACTTTGCCGGTCACGCTTCGGGCGAGGCTTCGCTCTGTTCGCTCTTTGACAACCCTTCGGCAAAGGCTGACATCAGTGTGAACAACTTCCTCTTTGAGAATGGCAACCTCGGCATTCTATATGCCAAGGCTGACTGGAATCTGGAGGAAGGCGACATCAATATCGATGCCTATGCAGAGGAAGACGGCGAGCGCAAGACCACCGTAGGGGGCTATGTGTCACCAAAGCGCAGCTGCATAGACCTGCACATAAATGCTTATGGGGCTAACCTCGAGTTTCTCAACACCTTCTGCGACAGTTTTGCCGACAACCTCGACCTGCACGGTTGGGGCACACTCAACGTGGTGGGACCTTTATCTGCCATACAGTTGATAGGCGACGCATATGCCAAGGGTAGCGCACGCATAACGAGCCTCAACACGACATATAATATTGATGGGGCAAGGGTGAAATTCAATCCCGATGACATCATATTCTATAACGACACCATACGCGACCGTGTGGGGAATATCGGCATCGTCAACGGACATCTGCGCCACCAGCATTTGGGTAATTTCACCTACGACCTCAACATAGCCGCCAACAATCTGCTGTCATACGACACGCATGAGTTTGGCAATGATGTATTCTACGGCACTGCTTATGCCACAGGTACTTGCGACATCAAGGGCAAGTCGGGCGAGGTAACCATAAACATAGAGGCTACGCCGGAGAAGAACTCCCAGATAGTATACAACGCGGCATCACGGGATGCCATCGCCAACAGCGAGTTCATCACGTGGAATGACCGCAACGAGAAACAAGATGATGAGGAGGAGGATAGCGACGACGAGCAGGAGAAACGCACCAACCAAGTGGGCACGAATATGTATCTCAACATGCTTGTGCACTGCAATCCTAACGCCACGATGAAGGTGCTCATGGATCAGCAGTCGGGCGACTACATAGCCCTCAACGGAAGCGGTGCTATAAGGACATCTTATTATAATAAAGGTGGATTTGATATGTTTGGCAACTACACCGTAGACCACGGCGTGTATAAGTTGACCATACAGAATGTCATCAAGCGCGACTTTGACTTCCAGTCTGGAGGAACGATATCCTTTGGCGGTGATGCCTTCAATGCTGCGCTCGACCTCAAGGCATTGTATACGCTCAATAGCGTACCATTGTCGGACATAAGCCTCGGCAGTTCGTTCTTCAACAACAACATCCGCGTGGACTGCATAATGAACATATCGGGCACTCCAGGCCAGCCTCATGTAGACTTCTCTCTCGACATGCCGACGGTGAGCAATGATGCCAAGCAGATGGTGATGAGTGTGATGAACAGCAATGAGGAGGTAAATCAGCAGGTGCTCTATCTATTGGCAGTGGGACGATTCCTCAACCAAAACAACAATGCCTCGGCTCAGTCGCAGAGTCAGAGTCAGACATCGCTCGCCATGCAGAGTATCATAAGCGGAACAATCTCACAACAGTTGAGTACTGTCTTGGAGAATGCCATAGGGAGTAACCAGTGGAATCTTGGGGCAAACATATCTACAGGTGACGAGGGATTTAACAATGCCGAATATGAGGGTCTGGTGTCAGGACATCTGCTCGACAACCGATTGCTCATCAATGGACAGTTTGGTTACCGCGACAATCAGAATGCCACATCGACATTCATCGGAGACTTCGACATCAGATATCTGCTCGTGCCGAGCGGAAGCGCTGCCATAAGGGTGTATAACCAGACCAACGACAAATATTTCACCAAGAACTCGCTCAACACACAGGGTGTCGGATTGATATTCAAGAAGGACTTCAATGGTTGGCGCGACTTCTTCCGTTGGGGCAGACGCAACAAACGATAACGATACACATATTATATATATTATGATAGAAGGATACAGACAGCAAGAGTATAAAGGTCCGGTGAAGCGTTATTGCCAGACCATGGATCTGAAGGACAACCCGGAGTTGATAGCACGCTATCGCAAGGCTCACAGCAAGGAGGAGTTTTGGCCCGTCATCGGTGAGGGCATCAGGGAGTGCGGCATTCTCGAGATGGAAATCTACATCCTCGACAATCGCCTCTTTATGATTGTGGAGACACCTGTTGACTTCAATTGGGACGAAGCCATGGCAAAGATGGCTACATTGCCACGCCAACAGGAGTGGGAAGATTTCGTCGCCGTGCTGCAAGGTTGTCAAGCAGGACAGACAAGCGATGAGAAGTGGAAAATGATGGAACGCATGTTCCATCTATACTAGGAGGTACAGCGCCCTCGCTGTACCCTCTCTCTAACGAGTATTTCCAATTGCGAATTGGTGCAGCGAGGGCACCGTACCTCCTAATAATTATTACTCGTAGACTTCTTCGAGGTTCATCTCTGAGGAAGTAGCGTCTGATGTGTCATCACCATTGTCATTACTTGCACCACCATATGAACCGCAGGGATTGAAATTCTCTGGCATCTCAAAGGGCACAGACTCGGAATATCCCAAGGTCTTGTCCTTATAGATTTTCTTCATATAATAAGCCCATATAGGCAGTGCCATTGAAGCGCCCTGACCATAAGCCATGGAGTCGAAGTGTATGTCGCGGTCTTCGCCTCCCACCCAACAGCCTGACACCAGTTGCGGAGTGAAACCTATAAACCATGCATCGGAGTTGCGGTTTGTAGTACCAGTCTTTCCGCCTATCTCTCCACCTATATTAAATTTATAGCGCAGTCTGCCACCAGTACCCTCATCGACTACGGCACGCAGCATGGTGAGCATCTTGTCGGCAGCCTCAGCGGAGATAACCTCATTCATGCGCGGATGGAATTCGTCCAACACATTGCCATTATTGTCTTCTATCCTCGACACAAATATCGGCGACGTGCGAATACCGTGGTTTACAAACGTGGTGTAGGCGCTAACCATCTCCGCCACTCTCACCTCGCACGGACCAAGACAGAGCGCCATCGACGGATGTATATCGGGATTGTTTATGCCGAAGGAATGGAGCAGACCAACAAACTGGTCGGGCGAGAGACGGCTCATGAGGTAAGCCGATATCCAGTTGTTTGACTGCGACAATCCCCACTTCAGCGTCACCATCTCGCCATATCTTTTACGTGAGGCATTGCGTGGTGTCCACGACTGACCTGCCACGATGTATGTCTGCTGCACGTTGGGAGCCACGTCGCACGGTGTCATACCGTTTTCCATGGCGAGGGAATAGAGGAATGGTTTGATGGTAGAACCCACCTGACGATAGCCAGTAGACACCATGTCATACATGAAATGCGTGTAGTTTGGTCCGCCGACATAAGCCTTCACATATCCCGTCACGGGATCCATCGACATGAAACCAGCACGCAGGAATGACTTGTAATATCTTATGGAGTCGAGCGGTGTCATCGTGGTGTCTATCTCACCGCGATAGGAGAACACCGTCATCTGTGTCTTCTTGTGGAATGCCTCATGTATTTCATCCCATGAGCATCCTGCCGCCTTCATCTTTATGTAGCGTTCGCTCTGCTGCACCGAGCGTCCCATGATGGCATCCACCTGTTTCTTGGTGAGCGCACTCGTGAACGGAGCATTGGGTTTCTTGGCATTCTCGCGATCGAAAGCAGGTTGGAGATATTTGCCCACATGCGCCATCACCGACTCCTCGGCATAGCGCTGCATGCGCGAGTCTATGGTGGTGTAGACCTTCAGTCCGTCCTCATAGACATTGTAATGCGAACCGTCCTTCTTCGTGTGCTTGTTGCACCATCCGTATTGCGGGTCGGTCTCCCATGCTATGGAGTCTACGACAAACTGCCTATAGTTCCAGTCGGGATAGTCTGAGCGGCGGGGCTTGTCTGCCATGAGATACTGACGCAGATATTCACGCAAGTAAGGAGCCATACCGTCCTTGTGGTCTATGCGACGGAAATTGAGGTTGAGCGGTTGGGCTGACAAGGAGTCATAGCCGGCTTGAGAGATATAGTCAGCCTTGAGCATCTGTCCGAGCACCACATTCCTGCGCTGCAAAGCACGGTCGGGAAAGCGCACAGGATTAAACAGCGACGGATTCTTGCACAAGCCCACCAGCATGGCAGCCTCATTGACGGTGAGGTCAGCCACAGGTTTGCCGAAATAGGTATCGGCAGCCGTCTTTATGCCCACGGCATTGTGGAGAAAGTCGAAGTAGTTGAGGTATAAGGCGATAATCTCCTCCTTGGTGTAAGTACGCTCGAGTTTCACCGCTATGACCCACTCTATGGGTTTCTGCAACATACGGGCAAAGGTGTTGGTCGCCACATCCGAATAGAGTTGCTTAGCCAACTGCTGGGTAATGGTAGAACCGCCACCTGCGCTGGTCTGTCCGAAGATGCCTCGCTTCACGATGGCTCTGCCGAGGGCTATGAAGTCGATGCCAGAATGCTCATAGAAGCGTGCATCTTCAGTAGCGACGAGAGCCTCAACGACATGGCGCGAAATGTCATTATAGTTGACCAGCACACGGTTTTCCTTGTTGTAACTCCATGTACCGAGGAGTTTGCCGTCTGACGATATCACCTGTGTGGCACTGCGGCTTATCGGGTTCTGTAGGTCGTCGATGTCGGGCATATAACCTATCCATCCATTCCATATTGCCACGAAGGAAACGACAGTGATGCACACTGCCGCGGCAAGGAGTCCCCACAGGGTATGTATAATCTTTCTAAGCATATTATAAATATGTGTTCTACAAATCGGGCACAAAAATACAATAAACTTTCCATTTACTATTATCTTTCAGAAAAATATTGCTAACTTCGCAGTCAAAACAAGCCTTTTATTTTAAGCCAAGAGATGGAAAAACTTGATTTTGTAACCATTGCCGACATGTCAAAGGATGACATCATGTATCTCATCCACATGGCAGAAGAGTTTGAAAAACATCCAAACAGAGAACTCCTCAAGGGACGCATCGTTGCCACCCTTTTCTTTGAACCTTCCACCCGCACCCGACTTTCCTTTGAGACAGCAGCCAATAGACTGGGCGCTAAGGTGATAAGTATCACTGACGCAAAGGTGTCGAGCGTGTCAAAGGGAGAGACTCTCAAGGACACACTGCTCATGGTGAGCAACTATGCCGACGTCATCGTGATGCGACATTTCATCGAGGGAGCGGCAGTCTATGCCAGCGAGGTGGTGCCCGTGCCTGTGGTCAATGCCGGCGACGGTGCTCATATGCATCCTTCGCAGTGTCTGCTCGACCTTTACTCCATATACAAGACTCAGGGCACTCTCGAGAACCTCAACATCTATCTCGTCGGTGACCTAAAGTACGGCCGCACGGTGCACTCGCTCATCACTGCCATGCGACACTTCAACCCTACATTCCATTTCATCGCTCCTAAGGAACTGGCAATGCCTAATGAATATAAGGTGTACTGCAAGGAGCACGGCATCAACTTCCAGGAGCACACGGCATTCAACGAGAAGATCATCGCCGACGCTGACATCCTCTACATGACACGCGTGCAAAAGGAGCGTTTCTCTGACCTTATGGAATATGAACGCGTGAAGAACGTATACATCCTGCGCAACTCCATGTTGTCAATGGCACGCGAGAACATGAAGATTCTACATCCGCTGCCACGCGTCAACGAGATAGCATATGACGTGGACAACAATCCACACGCCTACTACATACAGCAGGCAAAGAACGGACTCTATGCCCGCGAAGCCATCTATTGCCACGTGCTGGGCATCGACCTCGACACGGTGAAGAACGACCCTACGGTAATCTTATAAAAAAGCACACGAAGATGAAAAAAAACGAACGCTTAGTCGCAGCAATCAACAACGGCACAGTTATCGACCACATACCGCCATCAAAGACTTATCAGGTGGCAAACCTGCTCGACCTCGTGGATGAGCAGCACCCAGTGACTATCGGCTACAACTATCCCTCGTCGAAGATAGGACGCAAGGGCATCATCAAGGTCAGCGACCGTTTCTTCACCACTGAGGAGATAAACAAACTGTCGGTAATCGCTCCTAACATCGTCATCAATGTCATCAAGGACTATGAGGTGGTGGAGAAGATTATGGTCAACACTCCCGACACTCTCATCGGTATAGTGAAGTGCAACAACCCTAAGTGCGTGACCAACAACGAACCGATGCCTACGGTATTTCATGTCAGCGACAAGGAGCACGGCATCATCCATTGCCACTACTGCGACAAGGAACAGGAGATGGGTAAGGCACAACTTGTATAAAACAAACTCAAGGGAGGTATCTTATAATGGCAGTCACAGCCGACATCATAACACGCAACTTCTTCCGCATGATGCGGTCGGGCGCACTCAATGAGTACGTCGACCTCGAACCTATGTCCGCATTCAAGTGGCAGAGGTTGGTGGATGTCGTAGTGACGGAGAATGTGGCGAGCGTGGCATCAAGGGCGGTGAAGAACCATCAGTATGAACCTAAGTTCAATATGCCCCAGCCTCTGCGCGAGGAGGTGCACAAGGCTGCCTCCAGTGCCACGAGCCAGAGCATACGTCCGGAGATGGACAACCCGATACTCAACAAGAAATACAAGAAGATGTACACCCTGGAGCGTCACTCTGAGAACTATTCCAAGGAGTCGCTCGACCTCTTCAATATCATCATTGCCAACTGCCACGCCATCCTCAACCGCGGCACCTCCACGCGACTCATCATCCATCTTGGCAACTATATCCGCATCAATGGCGAGCGCATAGACTATGACAAGGTGAACCACTGGCTACGAGAACTGCAGATGCAGAAGGTGGCGCAACTGGCGGGAAGCATTCTTATAAGCAACTTCGCATTCAAGAAAGAGGAACTGCCCTTCGTAAAGAGTGTAGACACAAAGGCTGCCACTGCTATGATGCAGAGCATTATGCAGCATAAGCGGGTGAAGCACAACAAGGGTATCACCTATTTCGAGTATGCCCCTCTTGAGAATGCCAGCATCATCATCGGTCGCCTCAAGACACAACTCGACAACATCGAGGAATAAGGAGGTACGGCGCCCTCGCCGTACCAGTCCCTCTTAACAATAATTCATTTGTGATGGTACAGCGAGGGCGCTGTACCTCCTAAGTTTCCCACTTAGTCATTGCATTTCTTTAGGAGGTACGGCGCCCCCGCCGTACCAATCCCTCTTAATAATAATTTATTTAAGATGGTACAGCGAGGGCGCTGTACCTCCTAAAGCGTTGGGACGTTTCGCCCACTACTTAACCATTATTAATTTTGTAGTTCCGTCATATTGTTGTAACTTTGCAGATATGAAGAGGCTATACGTAATTCTTGTTTTCATTTGTTTTGCAATACATTCTTTCGCACAGGACGACTGGTTGTATGTGCAATGCGAAGACACATGCAAACACATCCACGGAATAGACCTTAGCCACTACCAAGGCGACGTATTCTGGGAAGCGGTGGGAGAAAACCGCAAGACAGCCTACGTCTATCTGAAAGCCACCGAGGGCGGCGACCGCATAGACAGCCGCTATGCCGACAACATCAAGATGGCAAAGGAAAACGGTCTAAAGGTAGGCTCCTATCATTTCTTCCGCCCCAAGACTCCCCTGCATCTCCAACTCGACAACTTCACCACGCAGTGCCGTCCTGAAGACCAGGACCTGCTCCCGATGATCGACATCGAGACTAAGGGAGGACTATCCAATGAGGCTTTCATCGACTCGCTGAAAACATTTCTGCAACTTGTGGAAGACTATTATCACCAGAAACCCCTACTCTACACGGGCGCAAACTTCTATGACCACTATCTCGCAGGAGAGATATCTGAGGAATACAAGATGATGATAGCCCAGTATACAGAGCGCGAACCCGTACTCATCGACGACCGCGACTTCACCATGTGGCAATACACTGGCAAGGGTCGCATAGGCGGTGTGAAAGGCAATGTCGACAAGAGTCGCTTCATGGGACGCCACGGACTGCGAGAGATAAGATTTATAAGACATAAACGATAAAAACGACACACATATGCTGATAAAATGTCCTGAATGCGGACACGAGGTGAGCGACCAGGCTCCCGTGTGCCCCAATTGTGGAGTGAAACTCCATCAGAAACCCAAGAACAACACTCCCCTTTACATCATCATCGCAGTGCTCGTCATTGCCATCTGCGGAGGCGGCTACTGGTTCTACTCTTCCTCTCAGAATGACAAAGAGGAGGTGGCCTACGAGAAAGCCATGGCAAGCGGCGACATGGACGAGATGCAGGCTTTCCTCGACGAATATGCCGATGCGCCACAGGCTCACCGCGACTCCATACAGTCGCGCATGACGATGTATAACACCGAGATGCGTGAGTGGAACGACGTGGTGATAAGCAACTCCCGCTCTGCCCTGCAGCAATATCTCGACGAGCATCCCGACGCCGTGCATGCCAAGGATGCCATACGCATGATCGACTCCATAGACTGGCAGTCGGCAGTGAGCGCCTCTACTCCCGAGGCTCTGAAGTCATATATCGAGGGTCACCCTAACGGCAACTATGTGGACAAGGCCAACGACATGATACGCAATCTCAACGCTACAGTGGTGCAGCCAGAGGAGCGCCAGATGGTGAGTTCGCTGCTGAAGAGTTTCTTCCAAGGAGTGAACATGAAGGACGAGAGCCGACTGACAAGCACCGTCAACTCTCTGCTCACATCTTTCCTCGGCAAGCAGAACGCCACCAAGAGCGATGTCATCACCTTCATGAACAAACTGTGGAAGGAGGATGTGCAAAACCTCAACTGGCATCTCAACGACGACTACGAGATAGAGAAGAAAGAGGTGGGC
>CAVKNF010000013.1:0-25787 GCA_963657415.1 bacterium
ATTAATATTCTTCCCAAGCCTTGATGTCAATCTGGTCGAGGCTCACGTTGCAGAAGGCATTGATGAATGCCGAGGCAAGACGTGAGTTGGTGAGCAGAGGCACATTAAGGTCGATGGCAGCACGGCGTATCTTGTAGCCGTTGGACAACTCGTGGCTGGTCAAATCCTTAGGGATATTCACCACCATGTCTATCTCATGATTGTGGAGCATGTCGAGAGCCTGCGGCTGCTGACCTTCCTCTGACGGCCAGTATACGCGGGTGTTCTCTATGCCCTGCTCTGCCAGATACTTTGACGTGCCGCCAGTAGCGAAGAGTTTGTATCCTTTCTGCTGCAACAGTCTGGCTGCATCGAGCATCTCTGCCTTCTGCTTTGCCGTACCTGTAGACAACAGGATGTTCTTCTCCGGTATGCGGTGGCCCACTGAGAGCATACTCTTGAGCATGGCTGTAGACGAGTCTTCGCCGATACATCCCACCTCACCCGTAGAACTCATGTCTACGCCGAGCACAGGGTCGGCTTTCTGCAGACGGTTGAATGAGAACTGCGAAGCCTTGATGCCGACATAGTCCAAGTCGAAGAGATCCTTGTTTGGCTTCTCCACTGGCAAACCGAGCATCACCTTTGTGGCGAGGTCGATGAAATTCAACTTCAGCACCTTGCTGACAAATGGGAACGAGCGCGAAGAGCGGAGGTTGGTCTCGATGACGAGGATGTCATTATCCTTAGCCATATACTGGCAGTTGAATGGACCCGAGATGTGCAACTCCTTTGCTATAAGACGTGATATGCGCTTGATGCGGCGCACGGTCTCGATATAGAGTTTCTGCGGAGGGAACTGCAGTGTAGCATCACCCGAGTGCACGCCAGCAAACTCGATATGCTCTGATATAGCGTATGCTATCACCTCGCCGTCCTTTGCCACGGCGTCGAAGTCTATCTCCTTGGCATTCTCTATAAACTTGCTCACCACGACAGGATGCTCTGACGACACATTGGCAGCGAGTTTCAGGAAGCGCTCCAGTTCGTCCCTATTAGAACAAACATTCATCGCTGCACCCGAGAGCACATAACTTGGACGCACGAGCACTGGGAAGCCCACGCGCTCTACAAACTCATTGATGTCGTCCATAGATGTCAGTGCCGACCACTCTGGCTGGTCTACGCCGATGCGGTTGAGCATGCTCGAGAACTTCGCGCGGTCCTCGGCATTGTCGATATCCTTGGCACTCGTACCGAGGATAGGCACATTCTGCGCATCGAGTTTCATGGCGAGGTTGTTAGGTATCTGACCTCCCGTAGAGACGATGACGCCATGAGGATTCTCCATCTCGATGATATCCATGACGCGCTCAAAGGTGAGTTCGTCGAAATAGAGGCGGTCGCACATGTCATAATCCGTCGACACTGTCTCAGGATTATAGTTTATCATGATGGAGCGATAGCCTGCCTTGCGTATGGTATTGAGCGCCTGCACGCCACACCAGTCAAATTCTACTGACGAACCGATGCGGTAAGCACCCGAACCGAGTACGATGATGGAGCGCTTGTCGCTCTCAAACTTGATGTCGCTGTCGGTACCGGCATATGTCACATAGAGGTAGTTGGTCTGTGCAGGATACTCCGCAGCGAGGGTGTCTATCTGCTTCACCACAGGCAGAATGCCATACTGCTTGCGCAGGTTGCGGATGACGAGCATCACCTTGTGCATGTTGCCGAGTTCTTTTTCGAGATGTACGGCGCGACCTATCTGGAAGTCGGTGAAACCATATACCTTGGCCTCATGCAGCAAGTCCTTGTCGAGCACGTTGACACTCGTGCACTTGCGCAGACGTTGGTCGATATCGATGATATGTGCCAGTTTATGGAGGAACCACTTGTCAATCTTTGTCAGGTCGTGGATTTCATCTATGCTGTAACCCTTGAGCATGGCCTTGGCGATGATGAAGATGCGCTTGTCGGTAGGCATATGCAGAGCCTTGTCGATGTCATCAATCTTCAGTTCGTGATTCTCCACGAAACCGTGCATTCCCTGCCCTATCATGCGGAGACCCTTCTGGATGGCTTCCTCAAAGTTGCGGCCTATAGCCATCACCTCGCCCACAGACTTCATGGACGAACCTAGTTCCTTGTCTACGCCATGGAATTTTGACAAGTCCCAACGTGGAATCTTACATACCACATAGTCGAGTGCCGGTTCGAAGAATGCGCTCGTAGTCTTGGTGACAGAGTTCTTCAGTTCGAAGAGTCCGTAGCCCATACCGAGTTTGGCTGCCACGAAGGCAAGAGGATAACCCGTAGCCTTGGAAGCCAATGCCGAACTGCGGCTCAGACGGGCGTTGACCTCGATGACGCGATAGTCTTCACTCTGCGGATCGAAGGCATACTGCACGTTACACTCGCCCACGATGCCGATGTGACGGATAATCTTTATCGAAAGAGCACGGAGTTTATGGTATTCAGAGTTGGTGAGAGTCTGCGACGGAGCGATGACGATAGACTCGCCGGTATGGATGCCGAGCGGGTCAAAGTTCTCCATATTACATACCGTGATGCAGTTGTCATAGCGGTCGCGCACCACCTCGTATTCTATTTCCTTCCATCCCTTGAGACTCTTCTCCACGAGCACCTGTGGTGAGAAAGAGAATGCCTTCTCTGCCAGTTTATCGAGTTCCTGCTCATTGTCGCAGAATCCAGAACCGAGTCCACCCAAGGCATAAGCGGCACGGATGATGACAGGATAGCCCAACTCGGCAGCGGCATGGCGAGCCTGTTCGATAGTCTCGCAAGCCTCGCTCTTGATGGTCTTCACGTCTATCTCATTGAGCTTCTCCACAAAGAGTTCGCGGTCTTCGGTGTCGATGATGGCCTGCACGGGAGTACCCAATACCTTTACGCCATGTTTTTCGAGAATGCCCGACTTATATAGTTCCACACCGCAGTTGAGAGCGGTCTGTCCGCCAAACGACAAGAGTATGCCGTCAGGATGCTCCTTCTCGATGACGCGCTCCACGAAATATGGCTGCACAGGCAGGAAGTAGATCTTGTCTGCCACACCTTCCGAGGTCTGCACGGTGGCAATGTTGGGGTTGATGAGCACTGTCTCGATGCCCTCTTCGCGCAATGCCTTCAATGCCTGCGAACCAGAATAGTCGAATTCGCCAGCCTCACCTATCTTTAATGCTCCAGAACCGAGGAGCAACACTTTCTTTATCGTTTCGTCTTTCATGCGGGTTTACTTAAGGAGATTAACAAACTTGTCGAAGAGGAACTCTGTGTCCACAGGACCTGAACATGCTTCCGGGTGGAACTGTGCCGAGAACCAAGGATTCTTCTTGTGGCGTATGCCCTCGTTGCTGCCGTCATTCATATTCACGAAGAGCGGCTCCCAGTCTGCACCGAGCGTGCTGCTGTCTACGGCATAGCCATGATTCTGCGAAGTGATGAAACACTTGTCGGTGCCCACTTCGCGCACTGGCTGGTTGTGCGAACGGTGACCATATTTCAGTTTGTATATTGTGGCACCTGCCGCCTTCGAGAGCAACTGGTTACCCATACATATGCCCATGCAAGGACGCACGTTTGGATTATTGAGAAACTTGCGGATATTCTCCACGGCAGCCTCGCACATGTCAGGGTCGCCAGGACCATTGGCAAGGAACAGACCGTCGAAGTCAAGTTCATTGAAGTCGTAATTCCATGGCACACGCACCACCTCTACGCCACGCTTGAGAAGACATCTTATTATATTAGCCTTCACACCGCAGTCAACGAGAACCACCTTCGGCGCCTTGCCCTTGACCTCCACGGTAGGCTGATAAGTGATAACCCACTTGCACGACACCTGGTCCACGAAGTTCACTCCTTCGTAGTCAGCCTCGGGAATGTTGTCCGGCTCATCATCGAAGATAATCTTGCCCATCATCACTCCGTGTTCGCGGAGCACCTTTGTCAACTGTCGTGTGTCGATGCCTGTGATTCCGGGCACGTGCTCACGCTTGAGCCAGTCGGCAAGACTCTCCTTGGCATTCCAGTGGGAGTATTGTTCGCTATAGTCTGAGACGATTATTGCGGAGGCATATATTCTGTCACTCTCCATGAAAGTAGGTAAGCCATTGTCCTCTACGGAGAACTCTGGAACACCGTAATTGCCTACAAGGGGATAGGTCAAGGTCATCAACTGTCCTGCATAAGAGGGGTCTGTGAGGCTCTCGGGATAGCCCATCATGGCGGTATTGAACACCACTTCACCGGCAACAGGAGCGTCATAGCCGAAGCTCTTGCCTGCAAAGCGTGTACCGTCGCTAAGCACTAAGGTTACGTTCTTCATTTATATTATGTGGTTTCTATTCTACTGTTACAGATTTAGCGAGGTTGCGTGGCTGGTCCACATTGTTGCCCTTGCACACCGCCACATGATAGGCGAAGAGTTGCAGGGGAATAATCTCGAGCAGCGGTTCAAGGCACTCCAGCGTGGCTGGCACTTCTATCACGTCGTCGACGATGGACTTTATGTCGGTGTCGCCCTCGGTGACCACAGCTATGACATAGCCGTTGCGGGCTTTCACCTCTTGTATGTTGGAGCGCACCTTGTCATACATCGAGTTCTTCATTGCCATTGCCACGGTGGGCATTTCGAAGTCTACCAGCGAGATAGGACCATGCTTCATCTCCGCCATCGGATAGCCTTCGGCTTGTATATAACTTATTTCCTTTATCTTCAACGCTCCCTCAAGGGCTACGGGGAAACTGAATCCGCGACCCAGATAGAGGAAGTTTCTGACGTAGGTAAACTTTCTGCTCAGCATGGCAATGTTGTCATTGAGAGCCAGCACCTTCTTCACCTTCTCGGGTATCGCCACAAGTTCTGCCACGATGGCATGATATTTCTCGGGCGAGATAGTGCCTTTCTCCTTGGCGAGGTTCATGGCAAACATGACGAGAGCTGCCACCTGACCGGTGAAGGCCTTTGTAGAAGCCACGCTAATCTCGGGTCCTACATGGATGTAACTGCCGGCATCGCTCTCACGGGCAATGCTTGACGCTATGGCGTTGGTAATGCCATAGACGAAAGCGCCTTTCTCTTTCGCGAGTTTGATAGCCGCCAACGTGTCGGCAGTCTCACCGCTCTGGGATATGGCAATCACCACATCCTCCTTGTTGATGACAGGGTCACGGTAGCGGAACTCACTGGCGTAGTCCACGCTGACAGGTATGCGACAGAAGCGTTCGATAAACTGCTGTCCGATGAGGGCGGCGTGCCATGAAGTGCCACAACCTATTATTATTATGCGGCGGGCATTCATCAGCCGCTCCCTATTGTCTATGATAGCTCCAAGTTTCACCTCAAGGAGTTCCTTGTTGATGCGTCCGCGCAGGCAGTTTGCCAGACAGTCCGCCTGCTCGAAGATCTCCTTCAGCATAAAGTGGGCGAATCCTCCCTTTTCGATATGACCGAGATCGAGGTCTATGGTGTGTACTTTCGGATTCTGCTCCACATTGTCCACCGACACCACTTTCAGCGGTTCGCCACGCCTAAGCAACGCGATGTCGCCATCTTGGAGGTATACCACCTTGTCGGTGTACTCCACAAAGGGGCTTGCGTCAGACCCGAGGAAGAATTCGTCCTTGCCTATTCCCACCACAAGAGGGCTCTGCTTGCGCGCCGCTATTATCTGGTCGGGGTCGGTTCTGTCGAGCAGTCCGATGGCGTAAGCGCCTATCGCCTGGTGCAGAGCCAACTGTACGGCGGTGAGCAAGTCCACCTTCTGCGTGTTGCGTATGTACTCTATGAGTTGCACGAGCACCTCCGTGTCGGTGTCGGAGCGAAACTCCACGCCGTGTGACATGAGGTCACGCTTCAGTTCGGCGTAGTTTTCGATGATGCCGTTGTGTATTATGGCGAGTGTCTTCGTCTCCGAATAGTGAGGATGGGCATTCACCGACGACGGTTCGCCATGTGTCGCCCAGCGCGTATGTGCTATTCCCACCGTGCCGCTCGTGTCTTTGTCAGCACACAAACGCTCCAGGTCGGAGACCTTACCCTTCTCCTTATACACATTAAGCGACTTACTGTCCGACACGAGAGCCACACCCGCCGAGTCGTAGCCGCGATATTCCAGACGCTTCAGGCCCTTTATCAAGATGGGATAAGCGGGTCTGTTTCCTATATAACCGACAACTCCACACATATCTAATGGTATATTTTATGATGGGAATTTACATAGCCCACCTTATAAAAGGAGCCGAGGGGCATTGCCTCTCAGCTCTTTTCTTTATCGTAATATATTGTAAAGCAATGATGCCACCGAAACGAGGATACTCGTAAACGAGAACCACAACGTGGTGGACTGGCCGATGCCAGAGTTTTTCGCCTTGGTCTTGTTCGGCGTGACGTAGATGACGTCATTCTGCTGCACGTAATAGTATGGCGAATTAATGATATTGGCATCAGTGAGGTCGAGGCGGTGTGCCGACTTCTGACCAGCGGCATCCTCACGGATGAGGAGTACATCCTTACGCGTACCATATATACTAAGGTCGCCTGCATTAGCCAAAGCCTCGAGCACGCTCATCTTCTCCGAACTGACATTCACCACGCTTGGCGAGTTGACTTCACCCATCACCGTCACGCGATAATTGGACATACGCACCGTCACGATAGGATGCTCATCTTCTGAGAAGTTAGGAGCAATCTTTTCAGCGATATAGTCCTGCAACTCCTGCTTGGTCATACCAGCCACATGGATTCTTCCGAGTTTAGGGAAGTTTATCATTCCGTCGTTGTCAACGAGATAGGTGATGAGTGACTGTTGTGATCCTAAACTGTAATTAGTGTTGCTTGTGACCTGCGACACCGAAAGGTTGAATGCCGCAGCAGCGGAAGGGTCAGTGGAGTTGACGGTGATTGTCAACTCATCCTTAGGCATGATGCGCGCGGTGTAGAGCCCCTTGGAGGCTGCGAGACTTATACTGTCAATGTTTTGAAAATAAGCAACTTCCTTGGCACTTTTACATCCGACTATCATTGTCATCGAAGCTACAACAAGGAATAAGGCCAGCAATTTTTTCATATCAGATTACTTGTCAAATGTTGTTCCGTGCAAAATTAAGGTTATTTTTCCGTTTGAACAAATATTGCAGGCAATAATTGGCAGATGCACAATATTTTTTGACAGAGTCATGTGACATGTTGCGAAATTATGTAATTTTGCTTTGTTGCAATCTGTATGACACCTTATTTATACTTATATAGGCATCACATTAATATTATAAGAAAGTTTATGAAACAATTTCTGTTGGCCGCAGCAGTGCTTTTTTCTTCCACGGTGTGGGCTGCTGACGGCATGGAGAATGCATCTGAGACAGGTGCAAGTGAGAAACCCGACTATGGGTTCAAGTTGTCTGACTATGCCAGCAAACCAAAGTTTGGCGCTTATGTCATAGGTTCCTACAAATATTCCAGTCAGGAGGGGGCTAATGACGGTGCCGGATTCAACGCCCGACTCATCCGCGCCTATGTTGACGGCAGCATCCTCAATGATTTCAAGTATCGTGTGCAGGTGGAACTCAACGGTTCGCCTCACGTGAAGGATTTCTATCTGGAGTGGACAAAGTATACCGAATTCCGTGTGAAGATAGGACAGTTTAAGCGTGCCTTCACATTCGAGAACCCCTACAACCCGTGGGATGTGGGTGTGGGCGACTACTCACAGGCTGTGAAGAAGTTTGCTGGTTTCGGCGACCGTTGTGGCGAGTCAAGCACTGGCGGACGCGACCAGGGTGTGCAGGTGCAGGGTGACCTCTTCCCCGTGGGCAACGACAAGCACCGCCTCATACACTATCAGGCTGCTCTCTATAACGGCAACGGCATCAACAAGGCTGACAACAATGCGCGCAAGGACATCATCGGTACGCTGCAGGTGCAGCCGATTAAGGACCTCTACATCGGTGTGTTCGGATGGAAGGGCAACTGGAACAACGGCACTGTGACCGTCAACCGCAACCGCTATGCCATCGGTGCTAAGTATGAGCACAACAACTGGTCGGCACGCACGGAGTATGTCCACTCGAGTGGTCACAAGGCTTCGGAATATGACAAGGAAACAAACACATGGAGCGGCACAGGCGAGGCTGACGGTTTCTATGCCACTGTGGGAGTGCCCGTGACATCTTGGTTTAAGGTATATGTGAAGTATGACCAGTATCGCGACCAGGCTACCGACGACACCAAGCACACCATCTACTCCATAGCCCCCAACTTCCGTCTGCACAAGAATCTCAACTTCCAGATACAGTATAACCTGCACAACGACAAGACTGCCGTAGACAAGGATTATAGCGAAGTGTGGTTTGAGACTTACGTGAGATTCTGATCCATTGCTATATTAGAGTATACACATTTCATAGTAGGTGCAGCGTCCTCGCTGCACCTTTTTTCGTCAGAGCACTCTTTCTTAATGGGCAAAGCGAGGGCGCTTCGCCTCCTATGAAATGTTGCATTCTACTAAGAGGTACGGCGCCCTCGCCGTACCCTCGCTAATATAAAAAAACAATTGCGCCCTGCAAAGGCAACTACAACATAACGAGTATGTATGCAGTTACCTTTACAGGGCGCAAACTATTTAGTGCCGTTTAGAGCGCAGCGTTAACCCACTCCCAGAAGAAGCTTGCCACACCGCAGAGCAATACGCCTGCTACGCACACGAAGAGCGCAAGACGGGTGTTGCAGTCGCTACGGAATGTAGGCAGAGCCTTCTCAGAACTGTTGATATACATAGCCTTCACGATGAGCAGATAGTAGTAGAGGCTTATCACGGTGTTGAGCAAAGCGATGAACACTACGACATAAGCGGCTACAGATCCTGCCTTGAGGGCTGCCATGAACACGAAGAACTTTGAGAACATGCCGGCGAAAGGAGGGATACCTGCCAGTGAGAACAATGAGAAGGTCATGAGCAGGGCAAGACGAGGGTTGGTGGTGTAGAAACCATCATAGTCGCTAATCATTGTCTTGCCACCATTGCGCTGCTCCACGATGCTGATGATAGTGAAGACGGCGAGGTTGGCTGCCACATAAACGAGGATGTAGTAAGACAATGCTGCAATACCCATCTCTGTGTTGCCGATGACTGCCAGCATAACGTATCCTGCCTGAGAGATGGAACTGAATGCCATGAAGCGCTTCAGTTCATCCTGACGTATTGCCATGATGTTGGCAAGTGTGATGGATGCGATAATAACCACATAGAGCAGTGGCTGCCATGCTTCTACCATATTGCCAAAGACCTTCATGAGGATGACAGCAAGAGTGAATGCAGCTGCACCCTTTGACACTACTGACAAGTAACCGGTGACGGTTGTCGGAGCACCCTGATAGGTGTCGGCAGTCCAGAAGTGGAACGGTACGAGAGAAATCTTGAAACCAAGACCGCTGAAGAAGAACACGAGACCCATGATGGTCATAGGAGTCATGGTAATCTTCTCTGCCATGTCAGCAAAGTACATTGTGCCGACAGCTCCATAGAGTATGCTGATGCCATAGAGCATCACACCGCTTGAGAATGTAGCCGTAAGGATAAACTTCGCTGCAGCCTCTGCCGAGTTCTGACGATATTTGTCGAATGCCACGAGACATGCCATTGGCACTGATGCCATCTCAAGACCGAGGAAGAACAGGAGGAAGTGTCCGGCAGACACCATCATGTTCATACCGAGGAGCGTGGAGATGACGATCATATAGAACTCGCCTTCCTTATGCTCCGTGTCAGGACGTGACAACCATGTGCGGCTCTGTATAAGTACGATGAGTGTACCTACTGCCAAGATGGTCTTCATTACACCTGCTGCGGCATATGTGTGATACATACCGCCAAAGGCTGTCATCTCTGTCACCGGCATGATGTTCACAAGGATGTGAAGGAGCACAAGCACCGACACGAGAGGATTAAACCAGCGGCGGTTAGACTTGTGTGCAGAGCAGAAATCGCAGATGAATGTGATTATCAGGATTGCCGTCAGCGTAGCTTCAGGAATCATATGTAAAAATTGACTGTAATTCATTTCTATCAGTATTTATACCGGTGCGACAACGTTTAATGATGAAAGTATAGGAGCTACTGCATCGCTGATCACATTGCTTGCCCAGAATGGACAAGAACCAAGTGCAGCCACGCAGAAGATGAGGCAGCACACAGCAAACTTCTCATCCCATGTAGCATCAGTGAGAGTTTCGAAATGGCTGTTGGTAACCTTGCCGAAGAGGATAAATCCTACGGTACGGAGGATATAGACAGCTGTCACTACGATAGAGGTACAAGCGATGATGGTGCAGGCACGGTGGAATGTGTCGCCATTCTCAAATGAACCCACGAAGATGGTCATCTCAGCGATAAATCCTGAGAAACCAGGAAGACCGAGGTTGGCGAGACCTGCCACTACATATCCCACAGAGAGGAATGGCATAATCTTCATCAATCCGCCGAGTTCGCGGATGTCACGTGTGTGGGTACGACCATAGATCATACCGATGAGGGCGAAGAAGAGTGCCGTCATCAATCCATGTGAGAGCATCTGAAGGATGGCACCGGTGCATGACACGCGGGTCATCATCAGAAGTGCGAAGAGCACGAGTCCACAGTGTGACACTGAAGAGTAAGCATTGATAAACTTGAGGTCGGTCTGCACGCAAGCAGAGAATGCACCATATACAACGGAGATGGTGGTGAGGATAAGGAATATCCAAGCCAAATCGTGAGCTGCCTCAGGAAGCAGATACATGGCGATGCGGAAACATCCGTAACCACCGAGCTTCATAAGCACACCTGCATGGAGCATTGACACCGAGGTAGGCGCACAACCGTGACCGATAGGTGACCATGTGTGGAATGGGAAGAGTGCACCGAGCACACCGAAACCGATAAACACAAATGGGAACAGTACATACTGTACGTGCGTCGGGATGTTGTGCATGGCTGCTATCTCATGGATATTCATCGTGGTGGCACCACTGAAATAGTAGATACCGATAAGACCTACGATGATGAGGGCTGAACCTCCCATAAGCATAAGAGTAAGTTTCATGGCAGCATACTCCTTCTTGCCTGATCCCCAGAATCCGATAAGGAGATACATAGGGATAAGAGCTACCTCATAGAACATGAACATGGTGAACATGTCGACAGAGATGAAGAAGCCGTAAACACCTGTTGAGAGCAGTGTGAACCAGAGGAAGAACTCCTTGGTCAATGGTTTGAGCTTCCAAGAGGCGAATGTTCCAGTGAACACGATGATGCTCGAAAGGAGCAACATCACTACAGAGATGCCGTCAACACCTACAGAATACTTGATGTTGAGTGAAGGGAACCAGTCTGTGCTATATGTATAGAGCATCATGTCGGTAACCCCGGCAGCACGCTGCTGGATGAAGTCTATTGTGAGATAAGCGGACAGGATGAGAAGTGCAGTAGCACCGACAACCATCACGCCACGAACCTGATTGACATTGCGTGCAGCCCAAAGACCGAGCAACATCAGAACAGGAATTACTACGAATAATGTTAATATACTCATGTTTATATTTCCTCCCTAATTAAATGCACAACAAAAGCAATGTCAATCCTACTGCACCGGAGAGGAACCATACGGCGTAATTGCGTACGTCGCCGTTCTGCCAAGAGCGTGCACTCTCGCCAGCAGCATTCGCACCCCATGCAGTGAAGTCGATGAGACCATTGATGATATGCTCATCAATCCACTGTACTGGGCGTGATACCCAACGGAACAGAATCTTGTGTGTAACAAACTGATAAACCTCGTCCATATAGAAACGATGGTAAGCCCACTTGTGCAGACGTGGGAATGCATGATACATCTTGTCTGCGATAGGCTGCTTCTCACCTTTATATATATAGGTAGCGAGGCAGATTGATGCGATGGCAATGACTGTAGAGGTGATTGCTATCTGTGGATCGAAATGTATGCCATAGACCAAACCTGAAGCGGTGACGAGTGAACCGAAACTCAACTCAGGACTGATTACACCGAAACCGGCAA
Source organism: bacterium (assembly GCA_963657415.1). GTDB lineage: Bacteria > Bacteroidota > Bacteroidia > Bacteroidales > Bacteroidaceae > Prevotella. Next base: position 12,055 of record CAVKNF010000013.1, read on the forward strand.
GTGTGGTCCATACACCTACTCCTACAGTGATGACGCTGAGGAATATCAGTGGGAATGTCATTGTCAGAGGTGCCTCATGTGGTGTGTGTGCAGCATGAAGTTCCTTATTCTCTGTACCCCAGAAGATGCCGTAGTAAAGACGGAACATATAGAATGCAGTCATGGCGGCAACGGCTGTCATCCACCAGCCTACTACTGGAGAGTAAGCGAAGCAAGCAGAGATAATCTCGTCCTTGGAACTGAATCCTGAGAAGAACGGAATACCTGCGATGGCAAGACAACTGATGAGGAATGTGGCGTGAGTAATAGGCATGTACTTTCTCAGACCGCCCATAGCCGACATCTCGTTAGAGTGAACGGCATGGATGATACAACCGGCACCGAGGAACAGACAAGCCTTGAACATAGCGTGGGTGAACAGGTGGAACATGGAAGCCATGTAACCGAGAGCACCGTGAGCCTCATGATTGAGGTCGAGAGAGGTGCAGACACCGAGTGCCACCATCATGAAGGCAATCTGCGAGATGGTAGAGAATGCAAGCACACGCTTGATGTCGCTCTGAGCACATGCCACGGCTGCAGCATAGAATGCGGTGAAAGCACCTACGACAACAACTATCGACAGTTGGTTGGGAGCGTAGTCAATCCACAGAGGGAACATACGTGCTATCTGGTAAACACCGGCTACGACCATCGTAGCAGCATGGATAAGTGCCGACACAGGTGTAGGACCTTCCATGGCATCAGGCAACCAGATGTGCAGAGGGAACATGGCTGACTTACCTGCACCACCGATAAACATCAGCACGAGTGCTGTAGGAAGAATGAAGCCGCCTGCTGCAACGGCACGTGTAGCCTCACAGGTGGTGAAAGCCTGCACTCCGTTGAGATATTGTATCTCGCCAGCGAAGGAGAAGTTGAAGCTTCCAGTGTAGTATCCGAAGATAAGGATACCGATGAGGAAGAACATATCGGCAAATCGGGTAACGATGAACGCCTTCTTGGATGCATGTACTGCAGCATGGAGGGTGTAGTAGAAACCGATGAGGAGATATGAACTTACACCCACAAGTTCCCAGAACATGTACATCTGGAAGATGTTGGTGGCTACAACAAGTCCAAGCATCGAGAATGTAAACAATGAAAGGAATGCGTAGTAACGCTGGAATCCCTTCTCACCGTGCATATAGCCGAAAGAGTAGATATGCACCATCAGAGACACAGTGGAAATCACCACGAGCATCATCACTGAGATAGGGTCAAGCAGGATACCCATGTCGAAGTGCAGTCTGCCGAGTGGAAGCCATTCGAAGTTGTAAGGCACGAGCGTAGCAAAGGCTCCGTCCACACGGTCAGCTGAGAAATATTGGAATGCCGTCACATAGCTCAGAATAGTGACAAGTCCGAGCGAACAGGTACCGATAAGTCCTGCTGCCTTGTGCGGCCAACCCTTCTTTCCTCTGAAGTAGTCAATCAAACCCACAACAAGGAATGAAAGCAGCGGCAGAAGAAGTATCCAGATTGTATAGCTGAAATTATTCATTTTTCTGTTTTAATATTAATTGTGAGTGTTGATTAATTCTTCAGGTTCTTGATAGAGTCCACGGAATCACTATGGAACAGGCGATAGACATTGATGATGATGGCAATGGCTACCGCAGACTCTGCCGCGCTGACACCTATTGAGAACAAAGACATGAACATGCCCTCATTGCCCAATGGGAAGAGCAGACGATTGAATGCCGCAAACTGGAGGTCAACAGCATTGAGCACGAGTTCCACGGAAATCAACATGGCAATAAGGTCGCGACGGGTTACGAAACCGAAGAAACCTATGAAAAACAACAGTGCTGAGAGCACGAAATAAAATTCTACTGGTATTGACATGTCTATTTCTCCTTTTCTTTATTGTCGCGGGCTATCATCAATCCGCCGATTATACATGCAAGCAGGAACAGAGAGATGAACTCGAATGGCAACACATACTGGTATTTGCCTGCTCCCATGAGAGCAGTACCGATGGTCTTCATCGGAAGTTCTGTGTCAGGAACAAGTGTCGCTGCATAGAGGAACTTGTTCTTGAGCAATATTCCCACAACCATAACGAATCCAATGAGAGCTACGGCAACTCCTGCCAAGACGCGCGAACCGCTAAGCTGTTCTCTCAGTCCCTGCAGCGTGCGCTTGCTGACGAGTTGGATTGCGAAGATATAAATCATTGTAATAGCACCTGCATAGATGCTGAGCTGTACGGCACCGAGGAATGTGTAGTCGAGCAGGAAGTACATTCCGGAAATACCGAACAGGACAAAGAGCAGTGCCGTGGCAGCACGCATGATTCTCTTTGAGAACACGCTGATGACTGCGGCACAAATGATAATCACGGCGAGTATGCCGAATGTTATTATATTTGCCATATCTCTTATTCCTTTCCTTTCTTTGTATCACCTGCAGCGGCAACCTTTGCGTCACCTTCCTCTGCTTTCTTTGCTGCTTCTTCAGCTTCCTTCTTTGCCTTTTCGGCTGCAGCCTTCTCTGCTGCAACCTTGGCATTCTCCTCATACTGCTTCATCTCTTCTTCAGTAGGAGCAACGTTAAGATGCTGAACAAGTACATTGCGGTCGAATACTGACTGTTCGAAGTCATTGACAAACTTGATAGCGCCGAAGTTGCAGGCATTCACGCACAACTGGCAGAACATGCAGTCGCCAAGGTCATACTGATAGTCGAGCAGCAACTTCTTTTTCTTGCCGTCTGCCGTTGTCACCATTGTGGACTTGATCTTGATTGTTCCGTTAGGACAAACTTTCTCACACATGGTACAAGCAGCACACTTGTTCTTGCCGTTCTCGTCATGTGGCATCACCAAGGTGGCGCGATGACGCTCGGCAATATGCTGTGTCTTGCGGTTTTCGGGATATTGCTCAGTCACCTTAGGAGTGATATACTCTCCTATGGTGATGTCCATACCGGTGAGCAAGGACTTTATTCCCTCTATTGCACCGCCGAAATATGATTTGTCTTTTGCCATTTCTTTAAATAATTATATGATTATAGCGGTGATTAATCTATTACCAACTTCTGCTGCTTCTTTGCCTCAGTAGCTTTCTTCACTGCACGGCTGATGACAACAACTGCCAGCAGACAGATGATGACTGCTACGGCAATGCCTGTGAACATATGACCTGTGATGCCGAAGGCTACACATGCGGTCATGAGCACGAGGTTGAACAATGCCACTGGCATGAGGTACTTCCACTCAAGTTTCAGTATCTGGTCAACGCGGAGACGTGGGAATGTCCACTTCACCCACATGAGGAGCCATACCACGAGGAATGCCTTGGCAAGGAACCAAACGATGCCTGGGATGTAGTCCATCACGCTGTCGAAAGCTTCGATACCGATATGGAGTGGCATCCATCCACCGAGGAATACTGTAGCGGCAATGGCAGATACGATAAACAGGTTGAGGAACTCTGCCAGATAGTAATATCCGAAAGCCAGACCTGAATACTCTACATGGTAACCTGCTGTCAACTCAGACTCTGCCTCAGCGAGGTCGAAAGGACCACGGTTAGCCTCAGCATTACCAGCAATGAGGAATACCACGAAAGCGATGATGGCAGGCACGTGACCCTGGAAGAGCAACCATCCGAAAGGTGCGCTCTGTGCATTGATGATATCGCTTATCTGCATAGAACCGGTGAGCACACATGCTGCAATAAGGCAAAGTCCAAGAGAAATCTCATAGGAAATCATCTGGAGAGCACCACGCATAGCACTTACCACGGAGTACTTGTTGTTGGAAGCCCAACCTGCGAGGAACACACCGAGAACGCCGATACTTGACACTGCTGTGTAAAGGAAGATGCTGCAGTTGAAGTCGAGAGCAAGAGCGCCGTTATTCCAAGGGAGGAATCCGAAAGCACCTACCGAACCGACAATAACGAGCAATGGAGCGATGCAATAGAGCACCTTGTCAGCCTTGTCAACCCAGAAGATTTCCTTGACAAGCATCTTCAGTACGTCGCAGAGAACCTGCAATGTTCCCCAAGGACCTACTCGCATAGGGCCAAGACGGCACTGGAAAGCAGCGCACACCTTACGTTCCATGAATATCATGATGATAGCGAGAACGGTGTAGGCGAGCAACAGTCCCACTCCTACGAGTACGCATTCAATAAGGATGGCAAGCCAGTCAGGCAACGCGCACGTCACTCTGAGCAGCATGTCAAACCAACTTGTTATTTGTGAAAAATCAAACATATTCGTCTATATAATATAAATAATGTATATATTATCTGTCGATATCTGGAATCACATAGTCCATAGAAGCACCGGCAGCAATAAGGTCGGCTATCTTCTCGCCACGGCAAGCTGTGTCAAGAGCTGATACCAATGGAAGTCCCATAGGACGGAACTTCAGACGGTAAGGACTCTTGTCGCCACGTGAGTCGAGATATACACCGATTTCACCACGCGATCCTTCGCAAGAGAAGTACCACTGTCCTTCAGGAACCTTGATGATAGGCTTCTGCTTGATGTAGAACTCTCCTTCTGGGATATTGTCGATGAGTTGTTCGATGATGCGCACACTCTGCTTCATCTCTTCCATACGCACGAGGTAGCGGTCGTAGGAATCGCCCTTAGAGAACAATATCTGGTCAAACTCTACCTTATCATACATAGCGTAAGGATGGTTCTTGCGAACATCGTTTGCCCAACCAGCACCACGACCCGTGCCACCAGTACAACCGAAGTCGATGACATCTTCCTTGGTGAGTGTACCGACATTCATGAAGCGGTTCTTAAGGATAACATTGCCTGTGAACACATCCTCGTATTCCTGCCACTTTGTCTTCAGATACTGGCAGAGTTTCTTCACGTCACGCACGAAGTTGACATCGATGTCAGCCTGTACACCACCTATGCGGTTGTAGTTCTGGATAAGGCGTCCACCAGTAGTCTCTTCCATCACGTTGAGCACATACTCTCTATCGCGCATACCATAGAGGAATGCTGTCAGGGCACCGAGGTCCTGAGCACAGCAACCATAATAGAGCAGATGCGAGTCTATACGCTGCAACTCATCCATGATAGTACGGATGTACTTGATGCGGTCGCTTACCTCTACGCCCATTGCCTCCTCGATGACGCCACACAGAGCGTGACGGTTCATCATTGCCGACAGGTAGTCCATACGGTCTGTGAAGGCAAGAGTCTGAGGATATGTATAGCTCTCGGAAATCTTCTCTATACCACGGTGTATATATCCAAGGTGTGGCTTTATGCTCTTGATGGTCTCACCGTCGAGAGATGTCTGCAGACGGAGCACACCGTGAGTAGCAGGGTGCTGAGGACCGATGTTTACCACGAACTCGTCATCATCAAACAAAGGCTTTACTTTCTCCTGCAGACGACCTTCTGCATCGAGATAGTACTCGCGAGTCAGATTTGGTTCGTTGTCATCTTCAAGAGTATAGGTGTTAGCCTCTGGACTCATGTCGAAGTCCTTGCGGAGTGGATGTCCCTTGAAGTCCTGACGCAGATAGAGACGACGCATGTCAGGATGACCAGTAAACTTGATGCCTACGAAGTCATACACCTCGCGCTCCAATATCTCTGCGGCACGCCAGATGTGGCATACAGAAGGGATATAGCCGTCAGTCTTGTCAGCGATAGCCTTTACTGAGATGCGCTCGTGAGAGTCAGTGTTCTCGAGGATGTATATGCATCCGAGACCCTCCTCGCCGAAGTCCTCACCTACGATAGTAACGAGGTAGTCGAAATGCTTCTCTGCCTTAAGCTTGCCCATTTCTGCAGCAAACTGGCTCAATGGAAATTCTATATTATTCAGTTTCATTTCGATTCCTCCTTATTTGAATGTATTCTCATATGCCTTCTTTGCACATTCCACAGCCTTGTCCTTCTGGGCTTTCAGTTCCTCGATAAACTTGGCAGGGATGTCCTTGATGACAATAGGGTTAGGCGACTTCTCCTTGTGGTTTACACCGCCAAGGAATTTCTCTATCTTCACTTTACGCTGCAACTGCATCATGCCATAGAGGATTGCCTCCGGACGTGGAGGACATCCAGGCACATAGACATCTACAGGAACAATCTCCGAGATGCCACGCACCACATGATAGCTTGACTTGAACGGTCCACCGGAAATAGCGCAACCGCCTACGGCTACGACATATTTCGGTTCTGCCATTTCATCATACAGACGCTTCATGGCAGGAGCCATCTTGTGGGTAATGGTGCCGGCACACATGATAAGGTCAGCCTGACGCGGCGAGTTACGTGTCACCTCAAAACCAAAGCGGGCGAAGTCGTAACGCGCACAACCTACTGCCATAAACTCGATACCGCAGCAAGACGTAGCGAAGGTCAGAGACCAGAGAGAGTTGGAACGTCCCCAGTCGATAAGACTGTCGAGGTTGCCCAACACGACATTCACTCCCCCTTCATTCAGTTCATTGAGAATTTTCTCCAGAGTGGCATTGTCCTTGAATTCATCATAGGGAATGCTCTTGATAGCGGGCTTCTTTATTTCCATTCCAAAGCTCCTTTCCGCCAAGCGTAAGCAAGGCCAAATACCAACACAAGCATGAAGAATCCGATGGTCACGAGTGCCATAGGACCGTACTGCTTAACAACTACAGCCCAAGGATAGAGAAACACTGTCTCTACATCAAACATAAGGAAAAGGAGGGCAAAGAGATAATAGCCGATGTGCATTGGAAGCCAAGAACTTCCGCGTGTTGGCACACCGCTCTCATAAGGCTCGCCTTTTACTTTGTTGTATGTACGTGGACCGAGAATCTTAGCCACCAATGTGCCACCGACAACCAACACTACACCTGTTAGTATGACGGTGATAAACAAAGTGAAATACATAAAACCTATTTAAAATTTATATTATAGTAATTACCATGATGCGGGAGGTATCCGCACACCGACTGCAAAATTACCTCTTTTTTATGTAATAATAAATATGTGGTTGTATATTTTTTATAATTTTTGCAATTTCGACCTTACAATCACAACTGTACTGCAATAGTATCACAAGCAACCTATTTGTAACCGTAGGAGGTACAGCGCCCCCGCTGTACCCATCGCCAACACAGTTTTCTTGCTTGCTATTGGTACGGCGGGGGCGCCGTACCTCCTAATCATACCTCCACTTCATATTAAATAGTGTAACTGTGAATGTCATTTCAAGTCGCAAGTTTTTATTAATAGACACAATTTAAAATTAAAAGAAGCCTGCTGACAACCACTTCGCCTAAGTTTGGCGAAAGAAAATACAACTTGTATTTTGTTTCGCCAAACTTATATTTAGTTAAATCTAACTTAGGCGGAGCAGTTTTTTCCTAACTGTGGCGAGTTTATAAGTTACGTTCAAGAATTTATAGAACCCGCCTTAACATGTTTGGCTATTGCGTAACGGAATATTCCGAAGGGAATTGCTGACGGAAATATGGCAGAATGGCATTGAGAAAACGGCTCATGTCGCGCTGCTTAACTTGATATCCCCTATCGCGTTTTTCTGCTGACAAGGTGACGATTATCCTATGGCGCGCTCTGGTGAGAGCAACATAAAGTTTGCGGGCATCTTCCTCTATGGCATTGGGATTGTCCTTGGAGAAAAAGCCAGGATAGCGGTCATCGTTGACATCAAAGATGATGACATTGTCAAACTCGAGACCTTTTGCCTTATGCACAGTGGAAACAAACACTCGCTCGTCTATGATGTCCGTCGTACAAAGGTCGCTCTCTTTCAGGGTAGACAATTCGAGTATATGGGCAGATATCTGCGTCATCAGGTCATGGTCTTGCTCTTTATCCACCAGTTCGGTGGCAACATAGCGAAACATATACTCCACATTCCTTACGGGTTGGATTATAGTCTCGCGCTCAAGATAGGAATAGAAGTTACGGAGTTCGACGGCGAGAAGTGCTTCCTCGTCCATATTCTGCCTTTTATGCAGACGACTTAGTGTGGCACGATAAAGGGGAAGCATCTTGCGGTGCATATCGGTAGCCCTTTCCTTCACAGTTCTTTGAGCAAGAAATTCCTGCTGGGTTGGTATGACTTCCTTTGCCCGTTTGTAGCAATGCTTTACGACATTCACTGTGGCAGCCACGTCGGCATCGGCAAGATGGCTGTTTACGCCTTCGAGCGACAGCACCTCCAAGAGATATTTCAACTTATACTGATGCAACTGCGGTTCGAGAAGTCTCGCAAGTTTTAGGGAATCGTAATATACGGGGCACCGTTCCGCGAGTTTTATATTCGGCAGATAGCGCTTCAAGTTATTGTCAAGGATATTGTAGTCATAATCAGCATTGTGGCCAAGAAGAGTGGCATCGCCTACATACTGCATAAAGGCAGTCAAAGCCTCCTCGTGCGACAGCAACTTGTGATGTTTTCTCTCTTCCACGATAGGATTGACGATATCGCCAAGCATCGCCGGTATAGCCCTATCTGTTTCAATATAAACGGAAAACTCCGAACCCACAACTACCTCCCCACCCTTCATCTTCACGGCTGCTATCTGCAGGATGTCATCCTCGCAGACATCAAGTCCGGTGGTCTCAGTGTCAAATATGACTATCTCTTTATTCTCATACGTGTTAGCGAAGTCCATCACATAACTGCCACCCTGACGCAACATGAGGTCAGTAGGCAGGAGCGCACGGTCAAACAACTGGCGCACAAACGAGCGTGCCGATGCATTCTGTTCATATACATGCAGACCTTTGAGCAGTCGTGCCCAAGCAATGAAATTATGTTCGTTGGCAAACACCGAGAGATGGGCGAGCAGGAGTTTTACCTCTGGCAGGGCAAACATATCCGTACCGCTCACCTTGAAATGCTTCAGTCCCATCTCGTCCATACGACTGCTGATGATGTCGGCATCACTGTTGGATGCCACTATCACAGCCGTGGTCTCCTGCGGGTTCTGCTCCTGAAGTCTGAGAGCCTGTTGCGCGACATCACAATACTCCTCCTCCACCGTCTTGCTGCACATTATAGACAGTTCGTTGCCCACCACCGTGGGACAATAATCCGTGTCAGGAAGGAATGTGCGGTCAATATTGAGCACATCCGATGCATAGGTATTGAATACATCCAGCAGATATTTAGGTGAACGGTGGTTTACAGACAGATGGTGTATGTTGTCCTTGCATCGTTCACGCAATTGCTGAAGAGTGCTCATCTTTGCTCCCATGAATGAGAATATAGCCTGCTGCTCGTCACCGAGAAACACCATACTGCGTTCTTCCGACGGAGGAGTCATCAGCAGGTCTATTATCCTCATCTGCAGAGGATTCAAGTCCTGCACCTCATCCACCTGGCACCATTTGTATTGCTTATATGGATAATCCGACGAACTGCGCTCGGGCAGAGATTCGTCTGCAAGAGCATCGTAGGTAAGTAGCAGCAGGTCTTCAAAATCCACCAGGCGGTTTTCTTTCTTGTAACGGTCGTAATAGTCTGCCACCTCCATCTTCCTGAGCATCGCCATCATAGGCTGTTGCCATTCGGTAAGAAAACCCTCGCCCTTCACAATATCGCGATAGCCACGTGCATCACGATACACCTCCGCCATGGTCGTGGGAGTAAAGAGTTTGCCCTGCACCTTACATATATGTTGCATGGAGGCTATGTCATCCTTGGTAAAGCACTCTGGATGCAGACGCAGTTCTTTGGGATGACGATGCTCTATCTGATGCATCATGGCGGCAAGGTGCACGGCATCAAAACATTCTTTCCTTCGTCTGAAGGTGGAGGCGATGACAGACTCGTCCTCTCCCATAAAGCGGGCGATGATACTTATGGTGTCGTCATCGTCGATGACACTTGTCTCGGCTGGAAGCAAGGCATATTCGAAGAGGAAACGAGAACAGAAGCGGTGCACATTGCCCACATAGACATCCGCCACACCCTTGTCATCGATATGACTCCTTATCCGTTCCCTCATGCCTCGTGCCGCCCTATTGGTAAACGTGAGGCAGAGCATGTCGCCATACTCCACCCCACGTTCACGGGCCACACGTATCCTCTCCGTGAGGATATGTGTCTTGCCACACCCTGGAGGCGCCAGCACAAGATGCTCGCCTGTCTGCGCCTCTATGACATTACGTTGACTTTCGTCAGCCTTCAATCCATTCAAGGTGTATTATATTATTGTTCAACCGTTATTCAAACAACATTAGAAGCCACGGTCCTCTGGCCATATTGTGTCAGGCCAGGTGTGCTTTGCATAACTATAACCATAAGCCTTGTATATCTCGGCAAGTCTTGTCAGACGTGGCACGAAGGCATCAAATGTGCCCTTCTTCTGGCACCACTGTTCCTCGGCAAGGGCTGCCATACGAGGCAGCACCATGTACTCGGCTTGCGATGGATAAGGGATATATTCCGTCCAAAGGTTTGCCTGCACGCCGATGATATGACTGCGATTCTCGGGAGAGATGCTGCTTGGCACTGCGTCCATCTCATACACGCGCTCCAAAGGCAGGTAACCGCCGATAGCCTCTGGTTCGTCACTCTTCTTGGGGTCAGCCTGGTAATAGTCGAAATAGCAGAATGCTGTAGGCGACATAATCACGTCGTGACCTTCCTGAGCAGCCTTGATGCCATGCTCGAGTCCGCGCCAGCAGTGTATAGTGGCACTCTGATTAATCTCGCCCTCAAGGATTTCATCCCAGCCCATAATGCGACGTCCCTTGGAGTTAACAAATTTCTCTATGCGGTTGGTGAAATATCCCTGCACATTGCTTGTCGTCAATCCCTCACGCTGCATGAGAGCCTGACACTTAGGACATTTTGCCGTGCGCATCTTTGGAGCCTCATCGCCACCGATATGTATAAGTTCTGAAGGGAAGATATCAATGATTTCAGAGAGCACATCCTCACAGAACTGATAAACCTTCTCGTTGCCAAGGCAGAGGATGTCATGATATACTCCCCAGTTCTGACCCACTTCATAAGGACCGCCCGTGCAACCCAGTTCAGGATAGCAAGCAAGTGCAGCCTTCTGGTGTCCTGGCATATCTATTTCGGGAATCACAGTCACATGACGCTGACGTGCATATTCCACTACTTCCTTTGCCTCCTCCTGAGTGTAGTAGCCGCCATAAGGTTGACCGTCATAGATCTGAGAGTTATGACCGAGAGTAGTCTGCTTGCGCACGCTACCCTTAGATGTCAGTTCGGGATATTTCTTTATCTCTATTCTCCATCCCTGGTCTTCAGAGAGATGCCAGTGAAACTTGTTCATGTTGTGCATCGCAATGAGGTCGATATACTCTTTCACAAACTCCACTGGGAAGAAGTGGCGACCACAGTCGAGCATCATACCGCGATAAGAGAAACGTGGAGCGTCAGCAACCTTTCCTGCAGGGAATGTCACCGTTGACACCTGCTCTACGGGGAGTGACTTTCTCATAGTCTGCACACCATAGAATACACCTGCGGATGTGAGACCGCTCACCACGATATTCTTGTTGTCTACACTGATGTTGTAAGCCTCATCGCCAGCAATCTTGCTATTGAGGGCAAGCACAATACTGTTGGCTTGCGGTTTGGCAGAGTTGGTAGAGAGACTCAGGCGGATGCCAGTATTCTTCTCCACATACTCGCGGAGGAACTGGGCATTGCGCTCCATCTCCTCGTTGCCTTCGGGATAGACGATGCGAGTATTCTTGTCCATGACGAATGCCGTCTTGCCTGTCAGAGTCACAGACTGAGGTTGCGGTACTACGTTGTAATCGGCTGTCACCTGTGCTGAAAGCATCAGCGTGCACGCCAGAGATGCGAACATTAGGGTTAGTCTTTTCATATCAAGTTAAGTTATTCGTCTACAAATTTATATAAAGTTTATCAATGCGCCCAACAAAACCTGAGGAAGTTGACGAAATGAAATGCATTTTCTTTGCCGTTAGACAAAAACATTGTAATTTTGCATGAAGCCTTATTATAATATTGTAGTGAAAGAATTCGTAATATCTGAAGTAAAGACTGAAACTGCTGTGCTCGTGGGATTGATAACGCCACAGCAGGACGAGAACAAGACCACAGAATATCTGGATGAACTGGAGTTTCTTGCTGACACGGCAGGAGCGAGAGTCGTGAAGCGCTTCACCCAGAAAGTCAACAACCCCAACTCAGCCACCTATGTAGGAAAAGGAAAACTGGAGGAGATAAAGGAATATGTGAAGGACTGCGCCAAGAGGGCGGAGGAAGAGCAGGTTCATGCCGACGGCACTCCTTATGAGGAGGTGGGCATGGTCATCTTTGATGATGAACTTTCTCCCAAGCAGCTCCGCATCATAGAGGGCGAACTGCAGGTGAAGATTCTCGACCGCACGAGTCTCATCCTCGACATCTTCGCCATGCGTGCACAGACTGCTGAGGCGAAGACGCAGGTGGAACTTGCACAATATAGATATATGCTCCCGCGTCTGCAGCGTCTGTGGACTCACCTTGAGCGCCAGGGCGGTGGTTCCGGTTCTGGAGGCGGTAAGGGTTCTGTGGGACTCCGTGGACCTGGCGAGACTCAGTTGGAGATGGACCGCCGTATCATCCTCGGACGTATGTCGCTGTTGAAAGAGCGCCTCGTAGAGATTGACAAGCAGAAGTCTACCCAGCGAAAGAACCGTGGCAGGATGATCCGTGTGGCTCTCGTGGGATATACCAACGTGGGCAAGTCCACCATAATGAATATGCTTGCTAAGAGCGAGGTGTTTGCAGAAAACAAACTCTTCGCCACCCTCGACACGACGGTGCGCAAGGTAGTCATCGACAACCTCCCCTTCCTTCTTGCCGACACCGTAGGATTCATTCGCAAGTTGCCCACCGACCTTGTAGACTCGTTCAAGTCTACTCTCGACGAGACACGAGAGGCTGACATCCTGTTTCACATCGTGGACATCTCACATCCCGACTTCGAGGACCAGATAAAAGTGGTGGACCAGACACTTGCCGAACTCGGATGCTCCGACAAACCGTGCGTCATCATCTTCAATAAGATAGACAACTATCATTGGATAGAGAAGGATCCTGATGACCTCACGCCTGTGAAGAAGAATGAGATTCCGCTGGAGGAACTCAAGCGCACATGGATGGCAAAGCTCAATGACAACTGTATCTTCATCTCTGCCAAGACGAAGTGCAATGTGGACGAGTTCCGCGACGTCATGTACCGCAAGGTACGTGAACTCCATGTGCAGAAATATCCCTACAACGATTTCCTCTACCAAGACTATGAGTAATATGGAAATATGGAAATATTAAAATATTAAAATATGGAAATATTGAGGGGATGAGTGGGGACATTTTATGAGAAAGGCTTGATAAACTAAGAAGAATAGAATTATGAACGACTATAGACCATTGACCTCAGAAGAAATCGAGGTGCTGAAGCAGAACGGATGCTGGGCGGAAGACTGGACATCCGTCAATGTTGCCGAGGACTTCACACCGCAGTATATGCACCGCGTGATGCTCTACGGCGAGGTAAACATCGGCGCGTTTGACAAGAACGTGGAGGTGAGCCGTGGCTTCGTGAAGCACTCGGGCATCAACAATGCCACCCTGCGCAATGTCACCATCGGCGATGACTGCCTCATCGAGAATATCGGCAACTTCATCAACAACTACACCATCGGCGACGACTGCTACATCTCCAACCTCGCCACCATGGAGACCACCGAGG
>CAVKNF010000014.1:0-23853 GCA_963657415.1 bacterium
CTCGTGATGACAAGGCATATCTCACCATCAAGGGAAAGTCTCTTGACGGCGGTCTTTCGCGCTATGAGTTTGAGAAGGAGATATCAATGGATGAAGCCCTCGAACTGATGAAACTGTGCAGTGGAGCCAAGATTGACAAGCACCGCTATCTGGTGAAGAGCGGCAATCACACTTTTGAGGTTGACGAGTTTCATGGCGACAACGATGGACTCGTGATGGCAGAGGTGGAACTCGAGGCAGTGGATGCTGAGTTTGTCAAGCCAGACTTCATAGGTCCCGAGGTTACCTCCGATAAGCATTTCCGCAATGCCTTTATGGTCAAGCACCCTTATTCCTCTTGGAAAGAAATAGTGCCAGAGGAATACCGATAACGCATCCTATCACGGCGCCTATGCTGTTGGCGAGGAAATCCATCCAGTCGCCCGAGCGCACGCCGTTGGTAAGATAAGCCTGTGCCAATTCTATCATGCCGCTCATTATCACCGGCATGACGAAACCTCCTATGAGAAGATGCCGCCAGTTGATGGCCTTCTTGCGTCTTCCATATTCCGCCATGATCACGGTCACGATGGTGCCATACATCACAAAATGAGTCCATTTGTCCATCATGGGCACGTTGTCAAGTGGTGTTTCTGGCAGGGGTATCATGCATACTGTCCATATGGCAATGGCGATGATGATAGAGAGCGGTTGGCCTTTTATGTATCTTTTCATTATATAAATGGTGTAATAGTTGTATGTTTCACTATTATAGATGTGTGTTGCCTAATTGTTACGCATCTGTTCTTTTTACTACGAATTGTATGCAAAAGTAGATATTATTTTATAAATTTGCAGTCAATTTAATACTATTTCATGCATATGAACGCAAACAACGCAAGTTTTGCATCCAAAGCAGGGGCTATCTTTGCCGTAGCAGGTTCGGCCGTGGGCCTTGGCAACGTGTGGCGTTTCCCTACTGAGGTGGGTCGTAACGGAGGAGCAGCCTTTATCCTTATATATATATTGTTCATGATAGTTTTCGGTGTGCCGGTGATGGTAGCCGAATTGTCTATAGGCCGTCATGGTCAGAAGAATGTGTCGCACTCTTTCCTCACTATGAGCGGAGGCAAGAAGGCGTGGGCATTTATGGGCTTGTTGCCGGTGATGGCAGGTCTGCTCGTGCTGAGTTACTACTCCGTGGTGGCAGGATGGACATTGGAGTATGTATGGCAGTCGGGCACCAACAGCCTTGCAGGACTTACCGCTGCGGAATATACCAAAGACTTCACTGACTTCACCTCCAATCCTCTGCGACCGATAATATGCCTTGCCATCATATTGACATTGACGTGGGGCATAGTGGCGTTGGGAGTGAAACGGGGCATAGAGAAAGCCTCCAAAATGATGATGCCCATCTTGTTTGTGTGCATAGTCATACTCGTGGTGTGTTCCTTCACATTGCCAGGAGCGGCAAAGGGATTGGAGTTCTTCTTTCGTCCCGACTTCAGTAAGGTGACGGGCGACACCATACTTGCCGCCATGGGCCAGACCTTCTTCTCCCTCTCCGTCGGCATATGCTGCATGTGCACCTATGGATGCTATTTCCGTAAAGATGTCAACCTGATGAAGGACTCCTTGTCTGTGGGCTGCATCGACACTTTTGTGGCATTGATGTCAGGACTGATAATCTTCCCTGCCGTCTACAGCATACCGGGACTCGAACCCGATGCCGGACCTTCATTGGTATTTATCACCCTGCCCAATGTCTTCCATCAGGTGTTTGCAGGATTGCCATTGCTCTCCTATCTCTTCTCCCTGTTTTTCTATTTTCTGCTTGTGCTTGCTGCCCTCACGTCCTCCATCTCTATGCTGGAGATGTCGTCGGCTATATTCATAAGAAAGTTTAAGATGAGTCGTCCGCTTGCCAGCGGCATCATCACAATCATATGTTTCGCATTCGGTTCTGCCTGTTCGTTGTCATTCGGTGAGTGGCAGGATGTGACAATATTCGGCATGACGATCTTTGACTTCTTCGACTTCCTCGTGGCAAAGTTCCTCATGCCTATCGGTGCCATGTTGATATGCATCTTCACAGGATGGGTAGTCGACAAGAAAGTGCTGAGCGATGAGTTGACCAATGGCGGCACTGTGCAGCAACCCTTGTTGCCCGTCTACCGAGTGTTGATAAGATATGTTGCACCAGTGTGTATATTGCTGATATTTATAAATGAATTAGGGTTATTGTAAGATGAATCAGGAGAGAGGTAATTTCGGCAGCAAGTTGGCGGCAGTGCTTGTCGCGGCAGGTTCGGCTGTAGGATTGGGCAATGTGTGGCGTTTTCCCTATGAGTTGGGACGCAATGGCGGAGCAGCCTTTTTGCTCGTTTATGTATTGTGCATATTGTTTTTCGGCATACCTTTGATAATAAGTGAATTTGCCATAGGTCGTCATGCTCAGAGCAACACAGCCAGCGCTTACGGCAAGATGGGCGGTTCGAAATACTGGCGTTATGTAGGACTCCTTGGAGTGCTCACGGGCACGCTTATCCTTTGTTATTATGGTGTGGCGGCAGGATGGACGCTGGAATATCTGCTTCGTGCCGGAGTCAACGGCTTTGCCAACCGCACCCCAGAACAGTTTACCTCAGATTTCAATACTTTTGTCTCCGACCCTGTGCGCCCTGTAGTCTGCATGGCGATATTCATGCTTGTTAATCTCGGCGTAATTCTCGCAGGAGTGAAGGGAGGCATAGAGCGCGGTTCGAAGGTCATGATGCCACTCCTCTTCATCTGCATCGTGGTGCTCTCCGTGGCAAGCATTCTGTTGCCAGGAGCAGACAAGGGACTGGCATTCCTCTTCAAACCAGACTTCTCCAATGTTACCTCTGCCACATTGCTTTCTGCCATGGGACAATCATTCTTCTCCCTGTCGCTAAGCATGGGATGCCTTGCCACCTATGCGTCATACTTCAGAAAAGAGGACAAACTCGTGCAGAGCGCATCCAATGTGGCAGTCATCGACACCATGGTGGCAATGCTCTCAGGACTGATAATATTTCCTGCGGCATTCTCCGTAGGTATCGCACCGGGCGCTGGTCCGTCGCTCGTGTTTATCACTCTGCCAAACGTCTTCCAACAGGTGTTCAGCGGACAGCCTTTGCTTGGTTATGCATTCTCGTTGATGTTCTATGTGCTCCTCGTGCTGGCAGCCCTCACTTCGGCTATGGGATTGCTTGAGGTGCCGACGATATTCTTGAAAGAGAGATTCCACATCAGAAGAAGATGGTCTGCCATAGGATGCACCATCTTCTGCATCGCTGTAGGCATAGTGTGCAGTCTGTCTATGGGCGTATGGTCAGAATATACCGTGGGCGGAATGAACATCTTCGACCTCTTCGACTTCGTCACTGCCAAGGTGATGTTGCCTGTAGGCGGATTCCTCACTGCCCTTTATGTGGGATGGTTTTGCGACCAGAAGACGTTGCGTGAAGAAGTCACCAACTATGGCACTACGGCGGTGAAGTTTTATGCCGTCTATCGCATATTGATACGTTTTGTAGCGCCGATAGCCATCCTGTTTATCTTCCTCAACCAGTTTGGAGTGCTGTAAGCATCTATGAAGTCCGACCTCAGAGTAGTCGCTGCGTGCCTTGTCACGGTGATATGCCTCGTGGGCGTGTTCTTCTTGGTCGACAGACGCCACGACTCACCCGACGGGCAGACCTCATCGGGCGACTCTGTCGTGGAGGAGCGACGCGCTGAGCGTTATTATTCTGACTACACTAAAGCCGAACCGCGTCTTGTCGACTTTGACCCCAATACTGCCGACAGCACTGTGCTCTTGGGACTTGGTCTGCCGTCGTGGACGGTGAGGGCGATATATAAGTATCGGTCAAAGGGTGGCACCTTTCAGTCGCCCGAAGACTTTGCCCGCATGAATGGCATCACCGTAGGACTCTACAAACGTCTTCTTCCCTACATAAAGATAAGTCCCGACTATCTGCCTGCCGCCGAACTCGTAGGTCCGCGCACCTATGAGCGACATTCCGAGCGGCGTGACACTATGGTCTATCCAGAAAAGATGACCGCAAGTGAGCGCATATCGGTAAATAGTGCCGACACTACTGCACTGAAGAAAGTGCCAGGCATAGGTTCGTATTATGCCAGGAGGATAGTAGAGTTGCGAGAGCGTTATGGAGGTTTCACCGACCTTTCGCAACTGCTCTCCATCAAGGGATTGCCAGAAGATGCCTTGCAATATCTCTCCATCCCCGACGGTGGAGTGCGAAAGATAAATGTCAACAAGGCATCATTTCAGCAACTTGCCAGACATCCCTACATCGGATATAACAGGGCGAAGAGTATCACCGCCTATCGTAAACTGAAGGGACGCATAAAGGACATGAGCCAATTGAGTCTCTTGGAAGGTTTTGATAAAGAGCAAATGGCAAGGCTTGAGCCATATGTGGAATATTAGCGCAATTCTTTAGGGGCAAAGCGAGGACGCTTCGCCTACTATATTATTCCTGCACAATTGTGTCGTTAGAAGTTAAGATTGTGTCAATGAGTATGGTGCAATTATGATAACTTTGCAACTGTTTCTTACCTTAAGGTGGATTCTATGAATTCCCACCGTAAACATAATAACTGAAAATGAAAGCAAACAGTCTGTCCGAGAAAATCGGTTATGGTTTTGGCGACATGGCGTCGTCAATGTTCTGGAAAGTCTTTTCCTATTATCTCCCCTTCTTTTATAGCAATATCTTCGGACTGACATTGGCCGATGCAGGTGTGATACTCCTCGTGACCCGCATATGGGATGCCGTCAGCGACCCTATGATGGGCATCATCGCAGACCGCACCAAGACACGCTGGGGCAAATACCGTCCCTATCTGTTGTGGATGGCGCCTTTCTTTTCAGTATGTGGCATCCTGCTCTTCGCCACTCCCAATTTTGACTACGCCGCAAAACTCATATGGGCTTACACCACCTATCTTCTCATGATGACCGTCTACACGGGTATCAATGTGCCCTATGGCGCCATGCTTGGCGTGATGACCGACAACAGTCGCGAGAAGACTGTCTTCTCCTCCTTCCGCATGTTCTTCGCCTATGCAGGTTCGTTCATAGCAATGTTCTTCTGGGAACCCCTCACCAAACTCTTCGGAGGCTATCAGACATCCGAGGGATGGTTTTGGGCGATGTTTGTCATAGCCCTCTGCTGCCTCATCCTGTTCCTATTGTGTTTCTCGCTCACCCGTGAGCACATCCACAGTGTGTCGAGTGTTTCCGTGGGAAGCGACTTCAAGGCATTGCTTCACAACCGTCCATGGTGGATACTCATTGTTGCAGCCCTTTCGTTCAATCTCTTCTGCACAGTGCGCGGTGCCACCGTGGCTTACTATTTCAATGACATCATCGGCGACAGCGCTGTCCTCATCTTTGGTGCTATTATGATTCCTTTCTATGCCGGACTGTTTCTCTCCGTCGGCGAGGTGTCAAATATGCTTGGCGTGGCAGTCACCGTGCCCGTGGCAGGTCGTCTTGGTAAGAAGACTTCCTTCATCATGGTCAATGCCTTGCTCGTAATCTTCAGCGTGGCATTCTATTTCGTTCCTGCCACCCCAGTCGGCTATTGGGTGATGCTCGTCATGCAGGTGTTTATAAGTATCCTCACGGGCATCATGTCGCCCCTCATATGGAGCATGTATGCTGATGTCAGCGACTATGCTGAGCACCGCTATCACACTGCCTCCACAGGTCTCATCTTCTCCAGTTCGTCCATGGCGCAGAAGTTTGGCAGCGCCATAGGCGGATGGGCCACACTGACCATGCTTGGCTGTTTCGGTTATATCACTGATGCGTCGGCACTTGCTTCGGGAATATCACAACCTGAGTCAGCACTCACCTGCCTGCGCTCGCTGATGAGTTTCGTGCCGGCATTGGTGTCTATCGTAGCCATCATGGTAGTCTATTTCTATCCCCTCACCACCAAGCGCATGGCGCATATCGCTGAAGAGTTGCGCACAGAGCGTCAGTAATGATGCCCTTGACATGCCGTCAGGATGGCTGCATATATCCTTTTTGTCAAAGAAAGTTGCAATATAAGGGAATAATTCCTATATTTGCACAAACACATATTTACAAAGGATATGGACGGTAAGGTATTGCGAGAACTGCCGCCACTGATGGAAAACGACTTCATGTATGTGGCTGATAGGCATAAGCGGGAATTTGATTATCCGATACATAAGCATGAGGTTTTCGAACTCAACTATGTGGAGAATGGTGCAGGTGTCGTGCGCATTGTCGGCGACAGCACCGAGACCATCACCGACCGCGAACTCGTGCTCATCACCAGTCCTGACCTCGAGCATGTGTGGATGCAGGGTGACTGCTGCAATGATGACATACGCGAGATAACGGTGCAGTTTTATCTCGACTTCGACAGTAGCGACAGTCTCTTCAACCGCACTCCACTCCTTCCCATAAAGCACCTCTTCGAGAAGGCACGCAAGGGTGTGGCTTTCTCACGTGAGGCTATAGAGAAGGTCAGTCCTCACTTGTGTCGTCTGTCATCCATGCACGACAAGTTTTATGCCGTCATAGAACTCCTCACCGCTCTTTATGAACTCTCCCTTGCCGACGGCACACGCGAACTCGCCACTACTTCTTTTGCCAAGGTGGAAGTCGATGACGACAGCCGTCGCGTGCTGAAGGTAAAGGCTTATATCGCCGACCATTTCACGGAGGAAGTGCGACTTGCCGACTTAGCCGACCTTGTAGGTATGTCGCCAAGTGCATTTAGCCGCTTCTTCAAGAAGCGCACCAGCAAGACCCTGAGCGACTATGTCGTAGACATACGCCTCGGTATGGCGGCGCGCAAACTCGTCGACACCTCCGAGAGCGTCAGCGAGATATGCTACACTTGCGGATTCAACACCCTCAGCAATTTCAATCGACTCTTCCGTAAGAACAAGGGTTGCAGTCCCACGGAGTTTCGTGAGAAATACTATAAGACCAAGGTCATCATCTGACTATAGGTGGGAGTTTATAGAACCCACCTATAATACCCTGCATTATTTATTTGCGAGAGACAATAAATAAACTGTCATGCTTGCGTGATGTGTCGAAAATGTGTAAATTTGCACAAAACAAGTATCAGAAATGTGTAACGTTACACGTTTTTGATACATAAGCAAGATATAGCATGTTTAATAGAACTATCATAAAGGAACTTGAATCTTGGAAGAATAAAGCCGGCAGGAAACCATTGATAATGCTTGGTGCAAGACAAGTGGGCAAGACTTCTGTATTGAAGAGATTCGGCGAGGAGCAGTTTGAACACTGCGCTTATTTCAGTCTTGACGAAGAAACGGGCGTATGTGACATATTCCGCACAACAAAGAATCCCGTTCAGATAATAGAGCAACTGTCTTATCTCACAGAAGAGTCCATCTTGCCACAAAAGACGCTTCTGATTCTTGATGAGATACAGGATTGCCCCGAAGCCATTAGTTCTATGAAGTATTTCTGCGAAAAGGCTCCAGAATATGCCGTGGCATGCGCAGGTTCGCTGTTGGGCTTGGCATTCGGACATGAGGGATTTTCTTTCCCCGTTGGCAAGGTTGACCATATAAGCATGTTTCCTGTCACATTCTCCGAATTCCTGGAACAGAAGGATGCCGGACTTTATCGCTATTACCAGTCTATAGACAGTCTTGACCCCTTGCCGCAAGTATTCTTCGACAGGCTGTCGCAGGCCTTTACTGCTTACCGCATATCAGGCGGCATGCCAGAGGCGGCAATGAGAATGATAGAAAAGGACATGAAGGGCGTAGAGAAGATACTGCATGACATACTGCAAGACTATGCACTTGACTTTGTGAAGCATGCTTCGCCAATGCTTGCCAACAGAATATCGCATGTGTGGAACTCTCTTCCGTCGCAACTGGCTAAAGAGAATAGGAAATTCGTCTATCAACTTGTGCGTCCCGGTGCTAGGGCAAGAGAATATGAGGACGCACTCACATGGTTGCAAAATGCAGGGTTGATACACAAGGTGAGTCTCTGCCAGACTCCGCAGATACCATTGAAGTCATACGAAGATTTGAGTATTTTCAAGATTTACTCTCTTGATATAGGTTTGCTGAGAGTGCTTTCGGAATTGAGTCCGGAAGCCTATCTCAGCGACTCACCGACATTTAAGGAATACAAGGGTGCGCTTGCCGAGAACTACATACTGCAAAGTCTTCTTGCAAGCGGAATGACGTGTTCTCGCTACTGGGCTTCAGGAAATAAGGCTGAAGTGGAGTTCATCGTGCAGCGAGGTGTGGAGGTAATACCGATAGAAGTGAAATCGGGAACGAGTGTCACAGGAAAAAGCCTTGTGGAATATAACAAGAAGTATTCGCCAAGTCTGCGTGTCAGGTTCTCCATGCTCAATCTGAAGCGTGATGACACGTTGCTTAATATACCTCTGTTCTTGGCAGACCGTGTCCAAGACTTGTGTGACATGATGTAATGCATGTGACAGAGATATCATCACGCTTCGCCATAACGTGTTGATATCAGACAAATCCCTTTTCTTATATACAAAGCAGCAAAATCGATATTAGCCTGCTGGGAAACTAAATATTGGTGGGAGTTTATATACCCCACCCATTTCCTAGCGGACTTCGATGAATTTTCCAATAGGCTTCGATGGGCAACGAAATAGGCTTCGATGAACATCGAAGTTGACTGCTTTGCAAAATTGTGTCGTTAGTAGTCAAAATTGTGTCAATGCGTGTAACGTGATTGCCATAACTTTGCAACTGTTGATTGCCAGGTGGGAGTTTACAGAACCCACCTATAACGATAATTAAAAACTTAAACGATGAAATCAAGGAAATTATTGGCTGTGATGGTGATGCTGGCATTGACCTGTGCGTCGTGTGCCAAGGGTAGCGCTGCGCCGCAGACAGACCCACAACCCGAAAGCCACAAACTCGCCAATGTCAATGCCACGGCTGAGGCTACACGGCTTTATGATGTGCTTTGGAGTCTGCGGGGCACAAAGACTGTGTCGGGCGTAGTGGCAAGTGTGGACTGGAATGTCAAGGAGGCTGACATCGTGAAGTCGTGGACGGGCAAATATCCTGCCATCAACATCTTCGACTTCATCAATATCCATGCTTCAAAGGATGTCAACCCCAAGGGATGGGTCGACTATAGCGACGACACCGTGGTGCGCGAATGGGCAAAGGCGGGAGGCATCGTCAGTTGTATGTGGCACTGGCAGATGCTTGCCAACAATGGCACCGACTACACCTGTACTCCTGGCACCGAACCGGCGCAGACTTCCTTCGACCCCATGTGCATTGACAATCCTCAGTCCGCAGGCTACAAGCGCATGCTTAGTGACATCGACCAGGTGGCAGGCTATCTGAAGCAGATGCAGAAGCGTGGCATAGCCGTTTTGTGGCGTCCTCTGCACGAGGGTTCTGGCAATACCTATGAATATGAAGGAGGCGCGACATGGTTTTGGTGGGGCATCAAGGGTGCCGACGCCTATAAGAAACTGTGGCGCTTCCTCTATGACAGACTCGTCAACTATCACAAGTTGAACAATCTCATCTGGGTGTGGAACTCGCAGATGGGCGATGATGACTGGTATCCTGGAGATGACGTGGTGGATGTCGTAGGCCGCGACTCCTACTATGCGCTGCAGTATCCGCTCATGAAGGAATACACCGCTCTTGCGTCAAAATATCCCACCAAACTCATTGCCCTTGCCGAGTGTGGCAATGGCGACGAGGTGAAGATGTCGTCGTGGAGCGACATATGGCAGGAGGGGTCACGCTGGAGTTGGTTTACCACTTGGTATGACTACGATTATGACAAAGGCAACTCCGACACTCACCGCTATGCCGACAAACAGTGGTGGCAGGATGCCTTCAACTCCGGCACGGTGATAGACCGCGAGCAAATGAGAGCTCTATTAAAATATTAAAATATTAAAATATGAAAATATGAAACTATTGAAGTATTTTAATATTGAGATATTGCAGGATGTAAGGGCTTGCCTCTTGGTGCTTGTCACATTTTTGTTTATATTTACATCAGATATCAATGCCACGGAGCGCATCATTCTTGTGGGTCCGAAGACCATAGGTCCTGGATGGAAGGACAAGATAGTCGTGGAGCCACGCCAGTTTTCCGATGCTGAGGTGGGCGACATCATCACTGTCTATGCCGACAACGCATCGCGCACGGCACAGGGCACATTCCAGAATCCTGACGGATGGCAGGCTGTGGCAGAGCAATATAAGTATTTCGGTGTCGGCAAAGCCTTTCGCATGACCATCACCCAGGACATCCTTCCCATCCTGCAGAAGCATGGCGTCGCCATAGGCGGACATGACTACCGCATAACATATGCCACTCTCTCAAAGGCTTCCGACTATGAGGAGACGATAGTGTGGAAAGGTCCGTCGGCAAAGATGGATGCCAACTGGGGAGGCTGTGCCGAGATAAAGGGCAAGGATCTCGCTGACCTGAAGGTGGGCGGTGCGCTGAAACTGCACATCAGCAAGACAAAGGAGGGGGCGGCGGTGAAGATAATGGACTTCACATGGAATCCCATAGACCCGACTGTAGACGGTGCTCCAGCGGGAGGTGACACCTTTATATATTATATTGACGACGATGCTCCTCTGCTCAAACTCGCCCTTGCTGGTACGGGCGACAATGTGGCCATGCGCATCGGAGGCAAAGACTATCAACTTGACGCCCTCGGCATCGTGTCGTTTGTGGGCAATCGCAGCGAGGATATCGCCAATGCGCAGCGTGCGCCAAAGGAATACTCTTTAGGTCCAGGCGAACTCTTCCACGGTGAACAGACATTTCCCAATGACTGGAGTGGCAACCTACGCATCACGGCAGCGCCTTTTCAGAAGTGTACCACTGACGATGTGCTCATCATCCATTATAAACTCCTGCCCAAGGAAGAAGGCGTAGAACCGCAGATGTCATTTCGTGAGAACCGTGGCAGTTGGCGTGACCTCGAGACAGGAGGCGAACCGGAGTGGCAGACCCTCGACGGCAATGATGTGGTGATGACATTCAGCGACGCGTCGCTCGACAAGGTGAAGATGCGCGGACTTGTGGTGACAGGCCGTGGATTTGTGATAGAGAGAATAGAACTTATGAAAGTCGAATAACAATAACTAAAAACAACAACATGAAACACAGATTATCATTAATGGCATTATTGCTGTTGGTGTGCGCCATGGTCAGCGCGCAGACAGCAATCAAGGGCAAGGTGCTTGACGGCAGTTTGGCAAACGAGCCAATGATAGGCGCAAGTGTGCAGGTGCCCGGCACGTCAGTAGGTGCTATCACTGATGTTGACGGCAACTTCTCTTTCACCCTGCCCAAGGGTAAGAGTATGATTCAAGTGTCTATGATAGGATATAAGACACAGGTTATCAATCTTAAGGGTAAAGAATATGTGGAGGTCATCCTCAAGGAAGACGCCGAGACCATGGACGAGGTTGTTGTCGTGGGCTACGGCACCATGAAGAAGCGCGACCTCACGGGTTCGATGACACAGATAAAGAATGAGGAACTCATGAAGGGCGGTGCTGCCGACTTGGCTCACGGTCTTCAGGGAAAGATTGCGGGTGTGAATATCTCGCAGAATGACGGTTCGCCAGGTGCAGGTGTCAATATCACCGTGCGTGGTGCCAACTCTTTCACCACCTCGTCGCAACCGCTTTATATCGTCGACGGCGTGCCTTATGGCACCGACCCCAACGGTGTGCCAAAGAGTGGTGCCAACGACGGCAACAACCAGTCCACATCTCCTCTGACGATGATTAATCCCAATGACATCGAGAAGATAGAGGTGCTCAAGGACGCTTCTGCCACCGCCATCTACGGTTCGCGTGGTGCCAACGGCGTGGTCATCATCACCACCAAGCGCGGACAGAAGGGCGAGGGCAAACCCAAGGTGGAGTTCAACTCCAAGTGGAGCATCTCCAACATAGGCAAGCGCGTGAAGGTGCTCGACCCTTACACCTATGCTCTCTATCAGAATGAGTCGGCTGCCAACAGCCGCTATTATGAGGGCGCTACTACCAAAGACCCTTACTCCGGCACATGGGAATATCCCTATGTAGGCAGCGGCTATGTCTATAGTCAGGGCACTTACAATGCCTCTCCCGAAGACTTCCTCAATCCCGGTTTGCGCCAGGATGAATATGGCAATGTGGATGAGGTGGCAGGTGCTGACTGGCAGGACGAGATCTATCGCACAGGTTGGCAGCAGGACTATAGCCTGAGCGTGAGCGGAGGCAGCGACCAGGGGTGGTACAGTTTTTCGGGCAACTACACCGACCAGGGCGGTATCATACGCAACACTGGTTTCAATCGCTATGGCGTGTCACTCAACATCGGTCGACACATCAGCAAGTATGTGGAGATAGGCACGAGTTCTTTCTTCACCAACACAGTGACCAACTTCCAGCGCACCAACTCTGAGAACACCGGCATCATACGTTCGGCTCTCATCTTCCCTTCCACCTATGGTGTGCACACATCTACCGAACAACTTGACGAACTCAACTGGCTCGCTGCCAATCCTTATAACTATGTGCATGGCGCAAAGGACGAACTGAAGCAGATATCATGGTTCTCAAGTTCTTATCTCGAGGCAAAGTTTACACCATGGCTCAAGTTCCGTCAGAATCTCGGACTCGGTTACAACGACGGTCACCGTGGCACTTACTATGACCGCCACACACAGGAGGGCAAGTCACCATACAACGGCAAGGGCGGCAAGGCTTCCAACATCTGGAAGAGCCTCACTGCAGAGAGTATCCTCACATTTGACAAGACATGGGGCGTGCATGCAGTCAATGCCGTAGCAGGTATGACATTTGAGCGCGGCATTGGTGAGACAGAGTCTATGACAGCCACCAATTTCCCTACCGACCTCACACAGGATGCCGACATGTCGCTGGCTCTCGACCGTCCTGTCATCGCGAGCAGCAAGACGCAGCAGTCACTGGAGTCATTCCTCGGCCGCATCAACTACACTCTTTGCGGCAAGTATATGTTTACGGGTAGTGTGCGTACTGACGGCAGTTCGTCATTTGCCTCTTCCCACAAGTGGGCTACCTTCTTCTCGGGTGCTTTCGCATGGCGTGCCAGCGATGAGACCTTCATCAAGAACCTCAACATATTCAGCAACCTCAAGTTCCGTCTGAGTTATGGTGAGACTGGTAACCAGGCCATCGGCGCTTACCGCACCCTGTCTCTCCTCAATGCTGCCAACTATCCTTACACCGGCACCCTCAACAATGGCGTGTCGCTCATAGACTGGCGCGGACCTACCAATCCTGACCTGAAGTGGGAGACCACGGCACAGTTTAATGCCGGTATCGACTTCGGTTTCTTCGACAATCGTCTGCAGTTTACCGTAGACTACTATTACAAGAAGACCCGCGACCTGCTGCAGAATGTCACCATCCCTGCAAGTTCGGGTTTCGGACAGATGATGATCAATAGCGGTAACGTCACCAACGAAGGTCTTGAGTTCACTCTCAACTACTCCATCCTCACCAAGACTCCTGTGAAGTGGGACATCTCCGCCAACCTTGCCATGAATCGCAACCGCATCGGCGGTCTTGACGGCGACCAGTATGCCACAGCCTTGTGGAGCCGTGCCGACCAGATGTTCCTCCAGCGCAATGGTTGTCCTATCGGCACTATCTATGGATATGTGGAAGACGGATTCTTCGACAATATTGCCGAGGTGCGCTCATTCAAGGAATATGCCAACCTCAGCGATGCCGAGGCTCTGAAGCATGTGGGCGAGATAAAGTATCGTGACATCAATGGCGACGGCTACATCACAGAGAAGGACCGCACCATCATCGGCAACACCAATCCTGACTTCACCTATGGTTTCACGTCAAACGTGTCGTGGAAGAACTTCTCTCTGAGTTTCATGCTCCAGGGCAGTCAGGGCAATGACATATTCAACTATAACCTGACCGACATACAGATGTCAAACATCGGTAACATCACCGTGGATGCCTACAACTCACGCTGGACACCTGAGACCGCCAGCACGGCAAAGTGGCCTAAGGCTACCGCTGGCTATACCCGCACATGGCTCATGAGCGACCGCTTCATAGAGAACGGCAGTTATCTCAAGATGAAATACATCACACTGGGTTATAACTTCATCCGCCCTGTCAAGTTTATCGAGAAGATTGGCGTGACGCTCACAGCCAACAACCTCTTCACCATCACCAACTACAGTTGGTTTGACCCTGATGTCAATGCCGGTGGCAACAATGCCGCTTGCCCGGGTGTAGACAGTTATTCTTATCCAAGTTCACGCAGTTTTGCTTTGGGACTGAATATCGTATTTTAAGGTGTGACTGAATATCGTATTTTTTATATAAGACAAGGACTATGAAAAAGAATATATTATCCGCTCTCGCTCTTGCTGCCGTGGCGACATTCTCACTGACAGGCTGCAGCAGTTGGATAGAGGAGAATCCCGACGGTCAGATTACCGAGGATAAGGTGGGCGACAGCGTCGACGCTGCCAGTTCATGGGTGACAGGTGTTTATAGCAAGTGGATCTACGACATGTTTTGCTGGGGCTACTTCCCACGCGTGCTCGAGATAGATGCCGACTACATATCAGGACCCGACTGGATGTTTAATAAGTTTGGCACTGGCAACTTCCAGGGCGAGAGTGACGTGACCGACGCCCTGTGGAAGGGTTGCTATGGACTCATCAAGCGTGCCAACCTCGCAGAGAACCGCATCAATGAGATGACGAGTCTCACCGAGGCTCAGAAGAACAACTTCATCGGTGAGGTGCGCTTCCAGAAGGCACTGTGCTATTTCCTCCTCGTGCGTGCCTATGGCGAGGTGCCCATCCAAGCCAACGACTCAAAGTATGAGAACATCAGTCAGCCGCGCCAGTCTATCGACAAGGTGTATGAATATATCACCTCCACTCTCGAGAGTGCTGCCACGATGATGTATAAGAACACCGACTCCAACTGGCAGGAAGGTCATGCCTCTGCCGGCACTGCGGCAGGTCTGCTCGCCAAGGTATATGCCACCGAGGCTTCGGCTGCCATGCCTGCAGGCACTGAGATAACAATCCGCTCGGGCAAGGCTTATGACGGCAGTGGCGACAGCAAGACTTATGCACCTCTGCGCAGCATAACTCTGCAGAAACAGGCTGTCGACGGATATAGTGACATGGATGCTCAGGCTCTCTATGCCAAGGCTGCCAAGTGGGCCAAGGCTGTCATCGACGGCGAATACGGCACCTATGAACTCCTCGACTATGACAATCTGTGGAAGCGTGCCAATGCCACGGCGAGCGAATTCATGTTCTCCGTAGGAAGCGTGAGCGGCGATGCCACATACAAGAATGCCATCCATACGCAGTATGCAGGATATAAGACAGCATCAGGTTCAGACTTTATCCAGGAGGGTGGTTGGATAGGATGCACCCGCCACTGGTATGACCTCTTCGACCATGACGACCTGCGCATCGTGAAGGGTGTGAAGCACCGCTGGCGCGCATACACTCAGGAACAGTCCAACTCGGGATTCTATTATCCTAAGGATGAGGAATACACCATCATGGCTACGGGCTATAATCTCAATGGCGACTATGTGAGCGCTCCTGCGGGTGTCTATGCCGATGGAGTAAGTTACTATTACTCTATGGACTCGCAGTGCCTGGCTTTCACCACCAAGTATGACGACGTGACCAACGATGCCATCAAGGATGCCGACTGCAACTGGCCGTTCCTGCGCTATGCCGACGTGTTGCTCATCTATGCTGAGGCTGAGGCTGAACTTGGCAATGCCGACAATGCCGTGAAGTATCTCAATGAAGTGCGCCGCAGAAGTAATGCCACCGAGGCTGTGCTCACAGGCAACGGTGCTCTCGACACCACTGTGAAACTCCGTTCGGCTATCCTCGAGGAGCGTGCCAAGGAGTTTGCCTGCGAGGGCGACCGCCGTTGGGACCTCATCCGTTGGGGCATCTATCTCGATGCCATGAATGCTCTTGAGGGCAGTGACGACTCAGGTGTGAGCAAGGTGCGCCAGCAGCGTTGTCTGCTCTATCCGTTGCCAGCGTCAGAGATCAACACCAACAAGTATATCGACAAGAATAATCCAGGTTGGAACTAATCCTAATTACTACGACTATGAACAAGAATATATTTTCCATAAGGACTCTTGCAGCCTCATGCGCTGTGGCTGTGCTTCCGATGATGTTTACCGCGTGCGACAACATCGTGGAATACAATGACGGTTATACTCCTGCCGACCAGATGTCCAACACAGGCGCACCTGAGATCAAGGCAGTATATAATATAGGTGACACTGCACTCACCACACCTATCTCCCAAGCGGAGATAGGCACTATGGTGCGCATCGAGGGCAAGAACCTCAACAATGCGCGCTCGGTGAAGTTTAACACCGTGGAGGTGGACCTCAAGGAGGCTTACACTGCATCCACCTATGCCAATGTGCGTGTGCCCGAGACACTGTCGTTTGCGACTGTCAACAAGATAGAATATGTCACCGACCTCGGTTCGGCTCTCTATGACTTCGTGGTGCCATTCCCCACACTCACCGTCGGCGGTCTGGAGAATGAGTTTGCCAATGCCGGCGACTGCGTCACCGTGAGCGGTGCCAACTTTGATGTCTATGACTTCGGCTCGCAGTCTAAAGTGCTTGTCAACGGCGAGGAGACTACCGTCAGCGATGTCACCAAGTCTTCGATGAAGGTGCTCGTGCCACAGGGCACTCCCGACAACTCCACCATATCCCTGCAATGGCAGACAAGCGATGGCGTGAAGAAGACCACAGAGTTGCCTTTCCGTCCTACGTCCAATCTGCTCTATGGTGACTTCGACGGAGTGTCGATGAGCATCAGCGGTGATGTGGCCGTGACCGTTGAGGGCGACGATGCCACATCTACCGCTTCCTCCGCGCTTGGTCACAAGCACCTGCACTTCACAGGCGACTTCGGAGCATGGGCATGGAACACCGTAGACCTCAGTTGCAACATGGTAGACATAGGCGAGATGGACAACCTCGACGACTATGTGCTCAAATTTGAGGTGCTCAACACCAAAGACCATCCTCTCACGGATGCCACAGGACTGAAGTTCTGCTTCAACTGGGGTAGCGACTGGGCATGGAGTCCTGCCGACGGTGCTGGCATCAATACCTTCGGCAACTGGCAGACTGTCACCCTGCCACTGGCATCCATGGCCACCAACGGCATCAGCCAGGCTGGTTCTTGGCAGACACTGCGTCTAATCCTGCAACCGTCTGCCGCCTATAATGCCGACTTCTGCATAGGCAATATAAGAATAGTAAAGAAATAACGTTTGAATAGTATTTGAACAACATTTAAATACCATTTGGATATGAATAGATACTTAGCATCATCACTGCTCGCCCTCTGCATCACTCCTGCCTTTGCTTGGCAGGGCAAGGTGGAGGTGAGCACACCCAACACTACAATGCTCCTGCAAGCCAACGAGGGCGAAGACCTCCGCATGGCTTACTATGGAGCGAAGGTTTCCAATCCGTGGCAGGTGAGCGACGCTGGCGACGACCTCGGTTTCTCCGCCATGCCTGCTTTCGGCACTGTGGACATGATACATCTGCCTGCTCTGCAGATACAGCATGCCAACGGCGACATCAATCTCGAACTCATCGTAGCCAATGTGGAGACACGCGATGAGGCTGATGCCCGCGTGACCGTCATCACGATGAAGGACAAACTGCATCCTGTCACCGTGCGACTCTGCTATAAGGCTTACACCACCGTCGACGTGATAGAGACTTGGACTGAGATAGCACACAAGGAGAAGCGTGCCGTAACGCTGAAACGCTTTGACAGCGGACAACTCACCCTGCGCCGTGGCAATGTGTGGCTCACGCATATGCATGGCAACTGGGCTGCCGAGGCTGTGCCCACGCAGGAACCGCTCACGCCTGGGCTGAAGGTGATACGCAATACTGACGGCGCGCGCAATGCCCATTGCGATGCTCCCGAGATAATGCTCTCGCTCGACGGCAAGCCTCAGGAGCGCAACGGACGTACCATCGGTGCCGTGCTCTGCTGGAGCGGCAACTATGAGATGCGCATCAATACTGCCGATGCCAAGACTCATCATCTCTATGCTGGCATAGACCCGCAGTCGTCGGAATATGTGCTCGAGCCTGGTGAGACATTCGCTACTCCTCACCTTGCCCTTTCCTATTCCGACATGGGCATGGGTGGAGTGAGCCGCAACTTTCACTACTGGGCGCGCCACGAGGGCATGCTCCACAATGGCACTGGCGTGCGCGACATGCTGCTCAACTCCTGGGAAGGCATCTATTTTGACATCACAGAGAAGAAGATTATCGACATGATGGACGACATAAAGTCCATGGGTGGCGAACTCTTCGTGATGGACGACGGATGGTTTGGCGACAAGTATCCGCGCAACAATGACTCCACATCTCTGGGCGACTGGGTGGTAGACAAGAACAAATTGCCTGGCGGCATAGAGGCTCTCTGCAAGGCTGCCAAGGAGAGAGGACTTAAGTTTGGCATCTGGCTCGAACCTGAAGCAGCCAACACGAAGAGTGAATTCTATGAGAAGCATCCTGACTGGGTGCTGCAGACGCAAGGACGCGAACTCAAACTCGGACGTGGTGGCACGCAGTTGGTGCTCGACATGACCAACCCCAAGGTGCAGGACTTCGTCTTCAATATCGTGGACGAGATGCTGACGAAATATCCAGAGATAGCCTATATCAAGTGGGATGCCAATGCGTCGATACAGAATTGCGGTTCGAAGTATCTCGCTTCCAACAAGCAGCAGAATATGTATGTGGACTATCACCGCGGACTTGTGAAGGTGATGCAGCGCATACGTGCGAAGTATCCCGATGTGGTGATACAGGACTGCGCCAGCGGTGGCGGACGTGCCAACTACGGACTCCTGCCTTACTTTGACGAGTTCTGGACGAGCGACAACAACGATGCCCTGCAGCGCGTCTACATACAGTGGGGCACGAGTTATTTCTTCCCCTCCAATGCCATGGCTCAGCACATCGCAGGTTCGCCTTATCACATGACGGGCAGGGTGATGCCGATAAAGTTTCGTTGTGACGTAGCCATGAGCGGACGCCTCGGTATGGAACTCCAGCCACGCAACATGACCGACGAGGAGCGCGCGCAGTGCACCACAGCCATCACTGACTACAAGGCTATGCGACAGACCATCCAACTCGGCAACCTCTATCGCCTCGTGTCACCTTATGACCGTGAGGGATATGCTTCGCTGATGTATGTAGACGATGCGCGTCAAAATGCTGTGCTCTTCGCCTACAAGATGGAAAACTTCATCAATATGACGATGCCTCGCCTGCAACTCGACGGACTGGATGCCTCTGCCACATATGTGATACATGAGCGCAATGTGAAGCATGGCGACAAGGCTTCTTCGCTCGATGGCAAGACTTTCACTGGTGACTTCCTCATGCAGGTGGGAGTGGAGATGCCTCTCGACGGCGACTATGCAAGCCGTGTGTTTGAGATTACAAAACAGTAGACGATATGAAGACATATATAAATAAGGTGGTGATGACAGTGCTCTCTCTTGCCATGGCAGCATCCACTATGGGCGCATCGCGCAAGCCTGCCATACGTCTCATCAACCGTCTGGCAGCGCTGCAGAAACAGGGCGTGATGATAGGTCATCAGGATGACCCTGTGTATGGGTGTGCGTGGAAATGGGACGAAGGACGCTCTGATGTGAAGGAGGTCTGCGGAGACTATCCTGCCGTGATGGGTTTCGACCTCGGTGACATAGAGTTGGACAAGGACACCAATCTCGACGGCGTGCCCTTCGACCGCATACGTCGCGAGATTATCGCCCAGCATGAGCGTGGTGGCATCGTGACTCTCAGTTGGCATCCCAATAATCCCGTTACTGGTCAAAGCGCATGGGACCCTACGGGTGATGTAGTAGGCAAGATATTGCCTGGCGGAACACTCCACACGAAGTTTGATGCATGGCTCAAGACAGTGTCAGACTTCATAGCCTCGTTGCGCACAAGCGACGGCCAACTCATCCCCGTCATCTTCCGCCCTTGGCATGAGATGAGCGGTGCTTGGTTTTGGTGGGGCGACACACGTTGCACGACAGAAGAGTATAAGCAACTCTACCGCTACACATATAATTATATTATGCATCGCGGCGGCAGCAATATCGTGTGGGCTTACTCACCCAACCTTGCCGACCAGACTGAGACAGTGGAGCACTATGAGAAATTCTATCCTGGTGATGACGTGGTCGACATGCTTGGCATCGACATCTATCAGCGTGAACCCAACAACGCGCAATACATGCAGTGGGTGCGCTCCGAACTCGATGTGGTGAAGAGGGTAGGCGAGAAGCATCGCAAACTAATAGCCTTCACCGAGACGGGATTCAACAATGTGCCCGACTCCACATGGTTTACCCAGGTGCTGCTTCCTCTGATAAAGGAATATCCCCTCTGCTATGTGCTCCTGTGGCGCAATGCGTGGGACAAGCCCGAGGAAAATTATATCGCTGCTCCCGGCAAGGTGTCGGAGGAAGACTTCCGCAGATTTCATGCAGACGAGACAACACTGTTTGTAAAGGACATCGCAAACCGAAAGAAATGATGTGACGCCACACTGTATGTGGTGTCTATACTACAACAATACTTCTATTTATGAACGATTTCAAGACAAGAGAAAAAGAGATTCGCAGCGCACACGAGGCGTTGCTCGCAAAGAAGAACAACCCAGTAAAGCACACCAACGGCATCTATGTGCGTTACGAGAATCCCATCCTTACTGCCGAACACACTCCTCTGGAATGGCGTTATGACTTCAATGAGTCTACAAACCCTTATCTCATGGAGCGCATCATGATGAATGCCACACTCAACTCGGGTGCTATCTACAAGGACGGAAAATTCCTCCTCGTGGTGCGTGTGGAAGGTGCTGACCGCAAGTCATTCTTCGCCGTGGCAGAGAGTGACAATGGTGTGGATAACTTCCGCTTCTGGCCAGAACCCATCATCATGCCTGAGGATACCATTCCCGCCACCAATGTATATGACATGCGACTGACGCAGCATGAGGACGGATGGATCTATGGCGTGTTCTGCGCAGAGCGTCATGACGACGACCAGCCCGGCGACCTTTCAGCAGCCACAGCCACTGCTGCCATAGCACGCACCAAAGACCTGAAGACATGGCAACGCCTGCCTGACCTAAAGACACGCAGCCAGCAGCGCAATGTGGTGCTGCATCCTGAGTTTGTGGATGGCAAGTATGCCTTCTACACTCGTCCGCAGGATGGATTTATCGATACAGGTTCGGGCGGTGGCATCGGTTGGGCTCTTGTCGACGACATCACCAATGCGGAGGTGAAGGACGAGATTATCATCAATGAGCGTCACTACCACACCATCACCGAGGTGAAGAATGGTGAGGGGCCTGCTCCCATCAAGACTGACCGCGGATGGCTGCATCTTGCCCATGGCGTACGCAACACAGCGTGCGGACTGCGCTATGTGCTCTATATGTATATGACTTCCCTTGAAGACCCTACAAAGGTCATCGCAAATCCCGGCGGCTTCTTCCTCGTGCCTCAAGGTGAGGAATATATCGGTGACGTGATGAATGTGGTGTTCTCCAACGGATGGATAGCAACGGAAGACGGCACGGTGTATATCTACTACGCATCGTCAGACACCCGCATGCACGTGGCCACAAGCACCATCGACCGTCTTGTGGACTATTGCATGAACACTCCAGAAGACGGCTTCCGCTCAGAGACATCAGTTAAGAATATCATGCAGTTGATAGAAAAGAACCGACGCAATGGATAATCATGTATTTGCTGCAGACGCGCGCCGTCTGCTCGAAGACAACATACTGCCATTCTGGACCACCGTGATGACTGACCGTCATCGCGGTGGCTACTATGGTCGTCAGGACGGAGAGGGCAACATCCATCCCGATGCTCCACGAGGCGCTATCCTCAATGCCCGCATCTTGTGGTCGTTTGCCGCTGCCTACAGAGTGCTCCACCGCAAGGAATATCTTGACATGGCGACATGGGCGCGCGACTATATGCTCCGTCACTTCATCGACAAGGACTTTGGAGGAGTCTACTGGTCGGTGGATGCCGACGGCAATCCTCTCGACACTAAGAAGCAGACCTATGCCATAGGTTTTGCCATCTATGGTTTTTCGGAGTATGCCCGTGCCACAGGTGATGTGCAGTCGCTACAGACTGCCATAGATCTCTACCGCAGTCTGGAGGCTCATGCCTATGACCCTGTCAATGGTGGCTATCACGAGGCTTTGACTCGCGACTGGCAACCCATAGGCGACATGCGACTCAGCGACAAGGACGAGAACTGCGACAAGACTATGAACACCCATCTGCACGTCATCGAACCCTACACCAATCTCTATCGTGTGTGGAAGGACGAAGGTCTGCACCGTCAGATTATGCACCTCGTGGATGTGTTTACCGACAAGTTGCTCAATCCCGAGACGGGTCACCTCGACCTCTTCTTTACTACCGACTGGCAGGGTAGGCGCGACATAGAGAGTTTCGGTCACGACATCGAAGCGTCATGGCTACTCGACGAGACTGCCGACGTGCTTGGCAATGCTGCTCTCACGGCAAGGCTCGCTCCGATAGTGAAGCGCATAGCGGATGCCTCGGAGGAAGGACTCAATAGCGACGGATCCATGACGGGCGAGCGATGGAAGAGCGACGGTCACACCACTACGGAGCGCGACTGGTGGGTGCAGTGCGAATGTGTCATCGGCGAGATGAACATGGCCATGCACACCGAGGGCGAAGAGAGTAGGGCATATATGGACCGTGCGCTGAAGTGCTATGCATATATAAAAAGGTATCTCGTGGACGTGAAACATGGAGAATGGTACTGGAGCGTATCGCCTGACGGCACTCCAAACCTAAGGGAAGACCATGCCGGATTCTGGAAATGTCCTTACCACAACACCCGTATGTGTCTCGAAATCATAGAAAGGCAAAATAGTGTCATTAATGGTTAAGATTGTGGTTATGCACTGTGCTGTGATGCAGTAACTTTGCACTCAGGTACTAATAACTATAAAATCAAAACAATTATGAAAAAACTCTTTACTTCAATGATTCTCCTTCTGGTGTGCCTTGGCATGACAGCAGCGTCAGACTCCAAGACTGTGGTGGCAACAATTATGGATACTCCGCAGACAATCGGCAACTGGGACAACACGATAGAGGTGGCAGGCGACCTGTTCACCACAGCAGGTGCAAAAGCCGGCGACTACATACGCGTCAACTACACCGTGACACAGGAGGGCGCACAGATACAGTTGTGTGCAAACCGTCCTTCATGGTATAACATTCTGCCTTGCATGGATGTCACATCTGAAAACAAATATGTGGAACTCCAACTCACTGACGAGATGATAACAAATCTCGTGGCTGACAAACTCTTTGTGCAGGGCAAACAACTCACCATAGAGAGCGTGCAGATAGTGCGTGAGGTGGCTAATGGCATCAAGGATGTTGTCACAACAGTAGCCACTGGCGACTACTATTCCATCAGCGGACAGCGCCTTGCCGGCAAACCGCAGCACGGCATCTATGTGCATGGTGGCAAGAAGTATATTGTTAGATAATAAATGTTAGTAAGTTAGTTTTTGATTGCCTGAATAAGGTAGATTGGTTTTCTTTTTTGAAGTGCCTTGGGATGCTTGC
>CAVKNF010000015.1:0-23836 GCA_963657415.1 bacterium
GACAGCAATCCGCAGATTGACATGGAGGAGGTGAAGGCCAACAATGCGCGCATCATCGAGGTGCTCAACTCTTTCGGTGTGAGGATTAAGGAGATTAAGGCTACTGTCGGTCCTACCATCACTCTGTATGAGGTGACACCTGCCGAAGGTGTGAAGATAGCAAAGATTCGCTCACTCGAGGATGACATTGCCCTGTGTCTCTCTGCTCTTGGTGTACGTATTATAGCGCCTATACCTGGCAAGGGCACGGTGGGTATCGAGGTGCCTAATAAGAAGCCGAAGATTGTGTCCATGGAGAGCATCCTCAACTCGAAGAAGTTTCAGCAGACCACCATGGACCTGCCTATCGCCATAGGAAAGACCATCACCAACGAGGTGTTCATGGTAGACTTGGCAAAGATTCCTCACCTGCTCGTGGCTGGTGCTACGGGTCAGGGTAAATCTGTCGGCCTCAACGCCATCATCACTTCACTGCTCTACAAGAAGCATCCTAACGAGTTAAAGATTGTGCTCGTAGACCCTAAGAAGGTGGAGTTCTCACCATATGCGCCTATTGCCGACCATTTTATGGCTGCCACTGACGAGAATGTGGACGAACCTATCATCACGGATGTGACTAAGGTGGTGCGCACGCTCAACTCGCTCTGTGCGCTTATGGACCGCCGCTACGACCTGCTAAAGATGGCCGGTGCAAAGAATATAAAGGAATATAATGCCAAGTTTGTCAACCATAAGTTAAACCTCACTCTCGGTCACGAGTATATGCCTTACATCGTGGTAATCATCGATGAGTTTGGTGACTTGATAATGACTGCGGGCAAAGAGGTGGAGTTACCTATAGCACGTATCGCTCAGTTGGCACGTGCCGTGGGTATACACATGATCATTGCTACCCAGCGTCCTACAACGACTATCATCACTGGTAACATCAAGGCCAACTTCCCTGGACGAATGGCTTTCCGCGTGGGTGCCATGATTGACTCACGCACCATCCTCGACCGTCCTGGTGCCAACCAACTTGTGGGTCGCGGTGACTTGCTGTTCCTCAATGGCGGCGAACCTGTGCGTGTGCAGTGTGCCTTTGTCGACACCCCTGAGATAGAGCGCATCAATGAATACATTGCAAATCAACCTGGACCTGTCGAACCGATGGAACTGCCTGAACCAGTGTCGGCTGACGGCGGTGGTGGAGCAAACGGCGGTGGCGGTGGTGCCATATCAGACCTTGACCCTTATTTCGAGGAAGCTGCTCATGCCATAGTAATTTCACAGCAGGGTTCGACGAGTATGATTCAGCGTCGTTTCTCTATCGGCTACAACCGCGCCGGCCGCCTCATGGACCAGTTGGAGACTGCGGGCATCGTAGGTGCGGCAAGTGGAAGCAAACCTCGTGACGTGCTCATCACCGACGAGAATTCACTTAACAATTTGTTGTTGAAGATAAAAGGACAAGCATAACAAAAACTACATAAAGACATGAAAAAACTATTGTTGTTGGCAATAATGTCAATCATGGCGCTCGGCGTAAGCGCAGACAATGCAAGTGACGCAAAGAAGATTTTGGACAAGACTGCCGCTGTGGTAAACAAGAAAAGCGGCGTACAGGCAAGTTTTCAGATAAGTAGCGGAAAGTTGGGACACACCTCCGGCACCATCGCTATCAAGGGAAACAAGTTTAATGCACACACACCACAGGCCACAGTATGGTTTAATGGCAAGACCCAGTGGGCTTATATGAAAAGCACTGATGAGGTGAACGTGACGACTCCCACCAAGGCTCAGCAGACACAGATGAACCCCATGACATTCATCAACATGTACAAGCAGGGCTACGACCTCTCGGTAAAGACTGTGGACGGCAAACACGAGGTGCACATGAAGGCGCAGAGCAAGAGCAGTGCCATAAGTGAGATGTATATCGTCATCAACAAGAAGTCATATGTACCTACACAAGTGCGTATGTGCCAGAAAGGTTCATGGACATCCATCAACATATCCAACTTCAAGGCAACTTCTCAGAGTGATGCTATCTTCACTTTCAACAAGAAGGACTTCCCTTCTGCTGAAATCGTAGACCTCCGATGAACAGACTACAACTCTTTGTCGCACTACGCAAACACAGGAAACTTTCCGAGGAGCGCCATTTCGATAGCCAGCGCAACAAGTATGCAAGTTGGCTGATGTATTTTGGCGCAGCCTATTTCCTCGTCTGCATGTTGATGGCTGCCATTTGCCTTTCGCTGGCAGCCAACGACCTGAAGTCGATGTCGACAATAGAGTTTCTTTTCTGCCTCGTTCCTTTCATGACAGTGGCAGACTTCAGCCTAAGGTTTGTCGTGCAAGACACCCCGTCACAGATAGTCAAACCCTACATATTGCTGCCCATCCCGAAATACACCTGTGTGGATTGCTTCATCATCAGCCAGATGATGGAATGGGCAAATCTCACTTGGTTTGTCATCATCATCCCCTATTGCATCATGTCAGTTCTCTTTTCCCATGGATTGGCAATATGCATAGGCATCCTTTTCCTTTTCTGGGTCTTGGAACTCACCATCAGCCAGTTTTATCTCATAGTTCGCGCTCTCATCAACGACACCTTACTATGGTGGCTGTTACCCATAGGCATTGTCATCTTGGCTCTGTTGCCCGGTTGCCATTTTGATTATATCAGTGACTTGGAATCATTCTTCAGTTTCGACGACTTTGTGCTCTTCTATGGCAACATCGGCACGGGAGTGGAATGTGGCAGAGTGTGGCCATATATGCTTTTCATAGCATTGCTTGCCATAGTGACACAGATTAACAGGAAGGTGCAGTATGCGCATGTAAAGTCGGAGGTCACACGCAAGGAGAAGGAAGCGAAGATAAAGAAATCACATAGTCTCGATTTTCTCAATCGCTTAGGTGAACTCGGACTTTATCTTGCTCTGGAAATAAAAAGCAACTGGAGGAACAAGAATCCCCGCAAGTCACTAATAACAAGTATATTTACGGTGTGCACATTCTCTGTTATCATCGTATTCACAGACGTCTACGACTCGTCTGTCATGAAAAATTTCTGGTGTCTTTATGACTATGCCATCTTCGGTGCCATGACACTTTCTGCCGTCATGTGCATCGAGGGCAACTATATCGACGGACTTATGGTGAGACGCGAAAACATATTGCAGATACTCAGGGCTAAATACTGGTTCAACAGTGCCATGTTATTGTTGCCATTCTGCCTTATGCTTCCCACCGTAATATCAGGCAAATGGAGTCTGCTGATGGTTGTGGCATACGGAGTGTTTACTGCCGGGTTTCAGTTCTTTTTGCTCTTCCAACTGGCAGTCATCAACCGCACCTGCCGTCCTCTGAACACGAAGTTCGTATCCAAGGACGGCAGTGGCAACAGTCTCTGGCAAGCCATAGTGGTAACCTTCTGCCTTATTGTTCCTGTTGTCCTTGCATCTCTATTGCAATCCATTTTCAGCGACGACACCGCCTACACGCTGATGCTCATCATCGGCATCACATTCATTTCCACTCACAATCTCTGGCTCCGCAACATCTACAACCGCTTCATGAAGCGACGCTACGAAAACTTGGAAGGCTTTCGCTCCACACGTGCATAATATTCTTTCGCCCCCGCTGTACCCATCGCTAACATTATTTTCTCACATGCGATGGGTACGGCGGGGGCGCCGTACCTCCTATGAAATGTAACTACAAGAGGCTATACCTCATCACAGTTCGTATACGCAGAAGGAGTATGGTTTAAGGGAGAGTGTGACATTTCCGTCTGCCTGCACGTTCACCTTGCCTTTTAGCTCTTCAGCCTTGTGCTGACCAGGCTTACCAGCAAAGCCCTCCATGCTAAGCGTGCTACCCGCAGGAGCGATGCCACCGAGCGACACTTGCAACTGGAGCGTTGCGGGCAGAATGTTGACCACCTTAAGGTAAGTCTTTCCTGTGCGGGTATCGGTTACGACGCTTGCCACCACGCGGTTTTGCAGGGTGCTGTCCACCTGCAGTGTGCTGCTGACGTATTCGTTGCCCGAATATACGGAGAACAATCGCTGAGTCTCGTAGCTCACAGTAGTGTATATATTCTTGTTGTCAAAGTATATCATGTCAGGACTCCAGTTGCTGTGTCCGTTCTTGGAGAGCAACGGCGCATATGATGTCATCGATACAACGTCGGCATTGCGTTCCACATGACACAGGTATGCAGCCTCAGCCAGAGCACAGTCTACACCACCCTTGCCTTCACGCGCAGCATATTCGCCGAGATATACCTTCGGAGCTGTGCGGTCATAATTGTCGTAGTAATGCTGGTGGTTGAGAAACCAGCCAACGCTCTCGTAGTAGTGTTCGTCGACGATGTCAAAGACGTTTTTGTTGTCATTGGCAAACTTCCAACCTTCTATATAGTCTGACGAAGGATAGTGGAACGGACCTACCGTACCGCACACCTGTATCTCGGGGTAGCGGTCCTTTATCGCCTTGCATATCATCAGGCAGCGCTCTTCGAAGTCGGTGGAGATAATGTCCTCATTGCCTATGCCCACGTACTTCAGATGGAATGGTGCCGGGTGTCCTGCGTCGGCACGCATCTTTGCCCACTGGCTTGTGGCGGGGTCGCCGTTAGCCCACTCTATCATGTCCAGTATCTCCTGTATGTAAGCGGGCATCTGATCCATTGGTATGCCGCCCTGCTGTCCGCCGTAGCCGTCCTTGTCAGAGGCGGAATTCTGGCACGGCACACCAGCCGCAAGCACAGGCAGCGGTTCGGCTCCTATGTCCTCGCAGAACTGGAAGTACTCATAGAATCCAAGTCCGCGCGTCTGATGGTAGTTCCATACATTGCGGTCGGGCTTGCGGTCTTCGAGCGGACCGACGGTGTGAATCCAATGGTATATGTTGTCAAGTCCGTCGCCGTGACTCATGCAACCTCCAGGGAAGCGCACAAACTTTGGTTTCAGGTTGGCAAGTGTCTCCGCCAAATCCTTGCGCAGACCGTTGCGTCGACCCTTGAACGTCTCCTTCGGAAAGAGACTTATCATGTCTACTGCCACTTCATTCTTCTTCTCTGGAATAATGGCGAGTTGCGCCTTGTCGGCACTTGAGGTGGGAGTAAGAACTGCTTCATACGTGTTCCACTTGACGTCCTTACCCTGCGTCTTCAGTTTGGCTGTGGCTATGACCTTGTTTCCGTCCATGAGTGCAACTGTCATCTTCTTTGCTTTGCCGTCGATATTGCGCATCCTGATGCTAAACAGATATTCCGCACCAGCCTTCACCATCATACCGTCCCATCCGCTGTTGTAGAGTGTGTCCTGCGTCAGGACGGCATAGTGTGGGTTCGCTGCGCTCAATGGCGTATCGATGCGTATTTCCAGTTGACCGTTCGCAGACGACGTGCGCCATGCTGTAGCGGCATTCCATCCGTTGCGGTCGGCAGAGGTGTATTCAAAGTCGCGGTTTTGCACCATCTCGGCATAGAGTCCGCCGTCGGCTGCATAACTGATGTCTTCGAAGAATATGCCTATCAGTTTGTCGCTGATAGCCTTCCTCTCCTTACCGTTTACTGTGAGGGAAGCCTTCACCTCGTTGCCAAGCGAGGCAAAACGTTCGGCATCCTGCGCGAGATTTTCTTTATTAAGCTCACCGTCCGCCTTGTTCCATTCAAAATATTTCCTTATAATGTCAGTCTGTCCGCTTGCCGCAGGTAGCATCTGTCCCGTCATCTCCTTTCCTCCAACGTTGCGTGCCACGGCACAGGCAGCTTGTTCGTATTCGGCTGCGGTAGCCTCAGTGTCGGCACTGAAATGGCGGAAATCCTTCTGCGTCTTCGTCTTGCGCACCTTTCCGTCCTTAGTCTTAAAGAGCACAGTGTAGGTCTCGTCGCCATTATATTTTATCACGGGAGCAATACATCCTTTTACGGACATGCGCGGATAGTCCTGTGGTCGCCATGTCACCATATC
Source organism: bacterium (assembly GCA_963657415.1). Lineage (GTDB taxonomy): Bacteria > Bacteroidota > Bacteroidia > Bacteroidales > Bacteroidaceae > Prevotella. The sequence goes on from CAVKNF010000015.1 coordinate 5,973, forward strand.
GTCCGAATATGCTACGGCAAAGCACGGGGCATAGTCGTTGACGCCAAATACGGCAGCGTAACCGCCCGTAGGCAATGCGGCAATAAAGAGATTGTGCATGCGTTTCTGCGATCCCCACTGCGAATAGTCAGAGGAGAATATCTGTCCCACCTCCGTCACTGTTCCGTTTGACACTATCGCCAGGTGCGCTCCATCACGCTCGCCAGGCGAATAGACAAACAATGAGTCTGACGTCACGGCAGCCGAAGCGCCACACACAGGTGCTGCGGCAAGCAGCAAGGGGAGTATTTTCTTTATGTTCATATCGTAATGTTTAGGAATATCGTGATTGTATTCCACAAAGTTACACATTCTTTTTCACATACTCCACTATAACGAAAGAAAACGTTGTCTCCCTTATGAATGGTAACTATAGGAGGTACATCGCCCCCCGCTGTACGCATCTATATCAAGCAATAATAATTGTAGTAACCAATATTTTTCACTACCTTTGTTTCGTAAAAGTACTAAAACAATACAATATAAACATATGAGAAAAGAATCAAGAGCTATGGACAGCCAGTGGGCATTGGAGATAATGCACAAGGCACCTTACATAACGGTGAGTTTCACGGATGCAGAGGGTAAGGCTTACGGTCTGCCCCTCTCGCTTGCGTCGGATGATAACACAAACTGGTATTTCCACTGTGCCATGGAAGGTAAGAAACTGGATGCCATAAAGATGCATCCTGAGGTATGCCTGTCGGCAGTTACCAAGTGTGTGCCTACCGTAGGACCATTAGACGGCAGCTATACTATGCAATACAAGTCAACCATTGCATTCGGCAAGGCAGAGATTGTCAACGATAACGAAGAGAAAATCCACGGACTGCGCCTAATATGCCAGCGCTTCCTGCCTCAGCACATGGATGCTTTCGATGAGAACGTGGCTCGCTCGCTGGAGCGCACGGCTGTTGTGCGCATCACATTGTCAGAGCCGCCCACAGGCAAGCGCAAGCAGTATGACAAGGAAGGAAAAGAGATGAAATACGGCAGGATGGAATAAGTCGAAAAAACAATAAGCGTCAATAGACTCGCGGACCGAATATCTTGGTGCCGATACGTATTAGTGTGGCATGCTGGCGGATGGCAATGTGATAGTCATTGCTCATGCCCCACGACCTTTGGCTGAAATAATCGTCATCGGCAAAATATTCCAACTTCACCTTATTGAAATAGTCGCTTGCCGTCTTAAACTCGGTTTCTATTTGATTCTCATTGTCAGTATATGACGCCATCGTCATCAGACCGCATATTCTGACATTCTTATAACGCTCCTTTACGCCCGACTCCAACAAGGCTGAGCACTCGTCCAGAGTCAGTCCGCTTTTTGTTTCCTCCTCTGCCACATGGAGTTCGAGGAGTATGTCTATCACGCGACCGCAGAGTTCTGCCTGACGGTTAATCTCCTTGATAAGTTTTTCGGAGTCAACACTCTCAATGAGTGAAATATACGGAGCTATATATTTCACTTTGTTTGTCTGCAGATGCCCTATAAAATGCCATTTGATGTCAGAGGGCAAAGAGGGCTGCTTCTGCCTCAGTTCCTGCACATGGCTCTCGCCGAAAATACGCTGACCTGCGGCATAAGCCTCCTCTATGTATTCCTTAGGATGATACTTGCTCACTGCCACGAGGCGCACGCCTTCGGGCAGTTCTGCAAGCACACTGCGTATGTTTCCCTTTACATCATACATAATTATTCCACACTTACAGTCATTCCGCGATTCCTGCGGATGGAGTTACTGCTCCTCGTATTCTGGTTTGTCGTTCTTTTCCTCTCCGTCAGCCTTCACACCGTGCTCAAATACATCCATGATGTTGGTCTCGCTTATGGAAGAGATGACATAGTCGATCATCGACTTGCCCATAACCTCGTCGATGGCCTTGACGGCACGCTGCACCGAACCAGCCTGCACGAGGTAATAGATGTTCTGCTTCTTTTCCTTCTCAGTCTTCTCGTCGATGGTGATAAACTGGAGTTTCGACTTAAACCACTTGTCGTCAGCCTCCATGTCAGAGAAGAATATCTCCTTGTAGGTAGCCGGTTTGATGTCGGTGATGATCATCTCTCCGCTGAGGTAAGTCTGCATCTCCTCGGTTATTCTTATCTCTGTCTCCGAGAATGACAGTGCGTCCACGACATATGCTTCCGTCACCGTCTTCATCAGTCCATTCTCCATCAGTCGGTCATATTTCACCTTGGTCTCAAACCATTTCGCTGTTCTTGATCTCATGTTTACGTATTAAAATATGTTTGTTGTTTCGATTTGATAAATAACAGTGCAAATGTAGCATTTTAATTTGAATTATGGCGGACAGATGTGCAAAACCTGTGACATTATATATATTTTCGCATAGCTAAAACAACACTTTCGCATTTTATTTGTAACTTTGCCCGAAATAAGGTAAAAAAGGGTTCAATAATTTCCCACCTAAAAACAAACGCTCAACAGCAACACACACATATGCCAGAGATTTCTATTCGTGGACACGAGATGCCCGAATCGCCTATAAGAAAGTTGGCTCCGTTGGCAGCGGCTGCCAAGAAACGTGGAGTACATGTATATCATCTCAATATCGGACAGCCTGACCTTCCCACTCCCAAGGAGGGTCTTGACGCTCTGAAGAAGATTGACCGCACCATACTCGAATATTCTCCTTCGCAGGGATATCTCTCCTACAGGGAGAAGTTGGTGGATTATTACAAGAAGTATAACATCAACGTCACGGCTGATGACATCATCATCACCTGTGGCGGTAGCGAGGCTGTGCTCTTCGCCTTCTTGTCATGTCTCAATCCGGGCGACGAGATCATCGTGCCCGAACCGGCTTATGCCAACTACATGGCGTTTGCCATCTCGGCTGGTGCTGTCATACGCACCATTGCGACAACCATCGACGAGGGTTTCTCTCTGCCAAAGGTGGAGAAATTTGAGGAACTCATCAACGAGAAGACGCGCGCCATAATGATATGTAACCCCAATAACCCTACGGGCTATCTCTACACACGTCGCGAGATGAACCAGATAAGGGATATGGTGAAGAAATATGACCTCTATCTCTTCTCCGACGAGGTCTATCGCGAATACATCTACACGGGTTCGCCCTACATCTCTGCATGCCATCTCGAAGGCATCGAGGACAATGTCATCCTCATCGACTCCGTTTCCAAGAGATACTCTGAGTGCGGTATCCGCATAGGCGCTCTTATTACAAAGAATGCCCAAGTGCGCGCTGCCGTCATGAAGTTCTGCCAGGCACGCCTCTCGCCTCCTCTTATCGGACAGATTGTGGCTGAGGCTTCGCTTGATGCCGGCGAGGAATACCACCGAGACGTATATGATGAATATGTAGACCGCAGGAAATGCCTCATTGACGGACTCAACCGCATACCTGGCGTCTACTCCCCTATCCCGATGGGTGCTTTCTACACCGTGGCAAAACTGCCTGTCGACGACAGCGAGAAGTTCTGCCGTTGGTGCCTGGAGCACTTCGAATATGAGGGCGCCACGGTGATGATGGCTCCTGCAGCAGGATTCTACACCACACCGGGCGCAGGCATCAATCAGGTGCGAATAGCCTATGTGCTTAAGAAGGAAGACTTGGAAAAGGCTCTCGTAGTATTGCAGAAGGCACTCGAGGCTTACCCTGGACGTGTGGACTAAAGAGCGGACAATGAACCTGCCACTATATCTTTCACGCAGAATTTACGGCAAGGGCGACGACAAGCGCAAGGTGTCGCAGCCTGCCATAAGGATAGCCACATTGGGCGTGACCGTAGGTATTGCGGTCATGCTCATCTCCATAGGTGTGGTCTTCGGATTCAAACATACCATCAGGGATAAGGTGGTGGGATTCGGAGGCCATATACAGGTGTCCAATTTCATGACCCTACAGTCTTCAGAGTCTTATCCCATCGTGGTCAATGACTCCATGATGAAAGTGCTCAACGCCATACCAGGCATCAGACATTGCGAGCGATTCTCCATAACACAGGGCATTCTCAAGACCGAAGACGACTTCCTCGGCGTCGCGCTCAAAGGCGTGGCACAAGAGTGGGACTCCACATTCATACACAAGAATCTCAAAGAGGGATTCATTCCCAAGTTCTCAGATAAAGAGAACTCCAACAACATCCTCATCTCACGCTCCATAGCCAACAAACTCAGACTAAAGTGTGGCGACCGCATATTCGCCTATTTCATCAACGATGGTGGAGCACGCACACGTCGCTTCAAGATATGCGGCATTTATGAGACCAACCTGTCGCAGTTTGATGATGTCACTTGCTTCGTAGACCTCTACACATCCGTGAAACTCAACGGATGGGAAGAGGATCAGGCTCTCGGAGCGGAACTTGTCACCGAAGACTTCAATCTCCTTGACTCCATAGAGAATGAAGTGGCAAGCCGAGTAGGCCACACTCTCGACCATTATGGCAGCACATATTCTTCCAAGACCATAAAGGAACTCAATCCGCAAATATTCGCTTGGCTCGACTTGCTCGACCTCAACGTGTGGGTAATCCTTGCCCTCATGACCCTCGTGGCATCCGTCACCATAGTGTCGGGACTGCTCATCATAATCCTCGAGCGCACAGCCATGATAGGCACTCTGAAAGCCCTCGGAGCACGAAACTCCATGATACGCCGCACCTTCCTCTGGTTTGGCATCTTCATCACCGTCAAGGGCATCATCATAGGCGACATCGTGGCTATGGCTCTGATGCTGGCACAGAAATATCTCGGCATAGTGAAACTCGATGCCCAGACCTATTATGTCAGCACCGTGCCCATAGAGATCAACATCCCACTGTTTGCTGCCGTTAATGTTGTCACTCTCGTCATCAGCATCCTGGTGCTTATCATCCCAAGCTATCTTATTTCTCACATAAGTCCCGCCAAAACCATTCGTTTTGAGTAAGGACTCAAACTAAAGATTCCCAACAATGAAGAAGAAGACATTATCATTATTGATGTTTCTCGTCGGCATATGCGCATCCGCATTCGCCGGCATACCAGAGGGTTACTACTCATCTGCAGACAGCAAGAAATATGTTGACCTGAAGAAAGCTCTGTGCGACATCATCAAGGAGCATGCCACATTCAGCTACAGCAGTCTGTGGGAATACTATCCGTTCACATATTATAATATAAGCAATCCCAATCAGGTGCTCGACATGTATTCCGACAATGTGAACTATTTCAGCAATACATCCAACCTCAATAAGGAACACACCGTGCCGAAGTCATGGTGGGGAGGCAGCACGGAGATAGGACCAGGCTGCGACATATTCAATGTCATTCCCTCTGAGCAGAAGGCAAACGGTGCCAAGAGCAACTATCCACTGGGCATAGTCGCGGGCACTGCCTCATTCGACAACGGCGTGACAAAGGTGGGAAAGTCTGGAGTGAACGGATATGATGACACGGTATTCGAACCGAAGGACTCCTACAAGGGCGACTTCGCGCGCATCTATTTCTATGTGGCGACTTGCTATCCCGACCTCTTGTGGAATGACAACAATGCCAAGGCAATGACCAACAGTACCGAACTGACCCTGCAGTCGTGGATAATCCCAATGCTGCTGGAGTGGAATGATGCTGACCCTGTCGATGCGGCTGAGATTCAGCGCAATGAGGACGTCTACAAGCAGCAGGGCAACAGAAACCCGTTCATAGACTATCCCGAACTTGCCGACTACATCTGGGGCAGCAAGAGCGACGACAGTTTTGTGTTCTCTGACCACAAAGCCAATGAGGGCGAAAGCAAGGACTTTAAGACTATCCTGCCTTCATTCTCTATTGACTATGGCACTGAGAGCGAACCGAAGACTGTGAATGAGAATACCACCGTCACAGTGCAAGGCGGCACCACAACATCCACTCTCTTTACACGCATCAACGGAGGAGAATGGGAGCAGACTGACTATACAACAAAATATAATTCTGGAGGAACAGAATACAAAGTTGCCGCAGCAAAGAACTATACTATCAGCGGCAACACGCTCATCGAGGCATACTGCACCAAAGAGGGATTCCTCAATAGCGACACCATAGAGGCTTACTTCACGGGTGTGGACTTCAGCAAGGAATATCTGCTCCGTGAGGCTTTCGACGAACTGTCAAGCGGCAACAACACTTCTAATACAGGCCCGTCAAGTACTGCATGGACAGGCAACGACAACTTCCCTACGACGACACTGGCTTATCCAGCCGGCAACGCTGTGAAATTGGGTGGAAGCAGCAAGTCTGGTTCACTCACATCACGCGCTCTCGCGACTACGGGTGGCACCATTGAGGTGGAATTTGATGTAAAGGGATGGACAAAGGTGGAAGGCAACATCTCTGTAAGTCTCACTGGCGCAGAAACGCAGATTGTGAAGTACACGGCCACATTAAGCGATGACTTCGAGCACATCAAACTGACCTTCACCGGCTTTAGCGCTAATCCTACGCTCACCATCGGCACTACTGCCAAGCGAGCATTCCTCGACAATATCACCGTGAAGCAGGTTACTGTCGACGGCATCTCGTTTCCCACCGATAGCAACACGTCTTCCGAAGCGACATACAATCTCGCAGGTCAGAAGGTCAGCGCCAAATATAAAGGCATAAAGATTGCCAACGGCAGGAAGTTCATCAGCAAGTAATCCATAGGAGGTACAGCGCCCCGCTGTACCACAAACCCTTAAAATTCACACTCGTTAGTCTGGTACGGCGAGGGCGCCGTACCTCCTAAAGAATGCCATCACTAACTTTGGGTGCAGCGAGGACGCAGCACCTACTATAGAATGCAACACATTTCATAGTAGGCGAAGCGTCTTCGCTTTGCCCTTTTAGGAGGTACAGCGCCCACACTTTGCTATCTTAGGAGGTACAGCGCCCCGCTTTGCCACAAACCCTTATAATTTACACTTGTTAGCCTGGTACGGCGAGGGCGCCGTACCTCCTAAGGTCTACCACAAAATTTACAAGAACTAACGTTTTAACCCAGTTAAAGCTAACGTATAAACCAGTTAAAGCTAATCCACAAACCAATCAAAGCTAACATACAACTACTTCGCCTAACTTGTATTTTCTTAAATATAACTTATATTTACTTAAATACAACTTGTATTTTCTTAAATATAAGTTTGGCGAAGCACTTTTCATCTAACCTCGTAACGTTTATATGCCACGCGAAAATAAGTTTGAAGTAACTTTAGTAGTTGCAGCGTCCTCGCTTTGCCCTCTTAGGAGGTACAGCGCCCCCGCTGTACCAATATTAAATTATATTCTCGCTTGAGTGGTACAGCGAGGGCGCTGTACCTCCTATTAGAATGAGTAAGCCAGACCTATGGACGTGTATTCCTTCAACTGGAAATAGCCGAAGTCACCATCCTTGCGGCTGATATTGGAATCATCATATCGCGGATAGATGTAGATGCTCGTGGTGATGACCTTGCTTATCTTCATGTTGATGGTGTTCTCCCATTGCAGGTCAGTGCGCTCATAGGACGTAAATCCATACAGGCGCGTGTTCCATGTGATATTGTCAGACAACACCCACTTGGCATTGAGCGTGAATGTCGAACCGTAGTCAGTCTTGCTGTGGTGACCTTCCTCAAGACCATTCGTCTTGGCAAGCGCCAAGCGGTCCACATACTTATAGTCTACAGCCAAAGGAGCGAGGTGGATGTTTCCCGTAAGCTTGTTGTTGAGCCAATTGACGCTATAGTCCATACCGATAGAGACGTTGATATTCAGCGGACTAAGAAAACCCGACTTCTCATTGTGACTATTTGACGGAAAACCTTTAAGAAACTGGCTGCTGGCTACGAGCTGCAGGGTGTAATACCACTTCTTGGTGGCTTGTATGCCGAGATTGCTCGTGTAGCGCACAAGGTCGGTAGACGTCTTCACGTTGTGCACAGTGTCGCTCTTGCTCGTCTGCAGACCGAGTTGCATCTCCAGTTTGTTGTTCCACTTCAGGCGCTGCTTGTTGTTGTAGTTTGCCTGCAGAGTGGCACGTGCCAAGATGGAGTAATTGCTCTCACCACCCTGATACCAGTTTTGTGAATAGAAGTTCTGCATGGTCTGGAAATAAAACTCTCCCTCGAGTTTCCAGAAGTTAGGTTTCTTTATCACAAGACCTACGGGATGAAATCCACGCTCCACGACCTCAGGCGTAGTGACGATGTTGGCAGGAGGAGCCGTCTCGATCTTCTTCTCCGATGCCACCAGTTCCTTCCTTGCCTTCTTCATCTGAGGACGATAGACGCCCTTGACGAATTGCGGATGATAGATGTAGACATTCATCATCGAGCGGTCAATGGAGTGCATCTCGTCAGACTTGTACATCTCGTCGGGCGAGAGCGAGAAACTGCGGTGTATGAGGTCGGGATAAAACTGCAGAGGAGTAAACAGGCGTGCAAAGCGCGGGTCATTCTTCTCGGAGTCTGAGTCCACAAACTCTTCGTCCGACTCCACGGCAAGGCGCAGGAGTGAGTCCTGTCGCTGTTTGTATATATTGAGGGAATCAAGATATCTATCTGCTATGCTTTTCTCTATTACCGGCTCTTTTATGCGTGTAGTGCTTCTATGTCGGTTTTGAGAAAATGCAGTCAGCGAGACTGCAACAAGCATTGTCAATGCTATGTATCGCATACGTTTTGTGTTTGAAAGTTACAAGTGCAAAGGTACGGAGAAAAACCGAAAATATGTTTGTATAGTATACAAAAAAGAACTAACTTTGCAACTCGTATGTATAATCAATAGAACATTTCGTTTTAATATGGATAAAAATACTATCTTTGGGTTAGTGTTAATAGGTGTCGTGTTTTTTGGATACATATGGTGGTCGCAACCATCCAAAGAGCAGATAGCCGAGATGGCCCGCCAGGACTCCATTGCCATGGTAATGGAACAGAAAGAGAAAGCTATTGAAGCTCAGAAAGTAGTTAAACAGCAGCAGGCTGCCACAGCGGCAGACTCCACGAGGATGTTCTTCGCCGCACTGCAGGGCAAGGCTCAGCAGATTACTCTGTCAAACAAGAAGGTGGCCCTGACACTCAACTCCAAGGGTGCTTTCGTGGAGAAGGCTGTAGTGAAGAACTTCAAGGACAGAAAGGGCAACAAGGACGTGACGCTCTTTGACGCCAAGACGCAGTCTATCAACTACACGTTGTCTACCAAGACTGACAACATCTCTACTGCCGACCTTTATTTTGACGCGTCAAATGTCACCGACTCTACTGTGACCTTCACAGCCAATGCCGGCGAAGGCAAGGCCATCGTGATGGAGTATAAGTTGGGCGATAACCATCTGCTCGGTCTTAAGATGTATGTGAAGGGCATGGCAGGATATTTCGCTCCCAATGCCACCAACATAAGCATCGACTGGGAGGAGATGTGCGCACAGCAGGAGAAGGGACACACCTTTGAAAACCGCTACACATCGCTGACATATCACAATGCTGAGGGTGGCACAGAACATCTGAGCGAGACTTCTGAAAAGGTTGACGAGACTATCGAGAAGAAGATAGACTGGGTGGCTTTCAAGAGCCAGTTCTTCTCTGCTGTGATGATATCAAAGAATGACTTCGCAGAGAATGCCAAGATGACTTCCATCCCTCAGGAGAAGACTTCTGGGTTCCTCAAGGACTATAAGGCTAAGATGACTACGACATTTGACCCTACGGGCGTGCAGCCATCGGAGTTTGAGTTCTTCTATGGTCCTAACGAGTTCCGCCTGCTGCAGAAGGTGGAGAAAGAAAGCACCTTCGGCAAGGATTTGCAGATGGAGCGACTGGTATATCTCGGTTGGCCACTATTCCGCATCATCAACCGTTGGTTTACCATCTATGTGTTCTCATTCCTCACATCGCTGAATATTCCTATGGGCATCGTGCTCATACTCATCACCCTGCTCCTGAAGGTCATCACCTATCCTATGGTGAAGAAGAGTTACATGAGCAGTGCCAAGATGCGCGTGCTCAAACCGAAACTCGACGAGGCTACGAAGCAATATAACGGCGAGGACCAGCAGATGCAGAAGCAGCAGGCCATGATGCAGGAATATGCAAAGTATGGAGTGTCGCCTATGGCAGGATGTCTGCCGGCACTGATACAGATGCCTATCTGGATTGCGATGTTCAACTTTGTGCCTAACGCCATCGAACTCCGCGGACAGAGTTTCCTGTGGATCAGCGACCTTTCGACATATGACCCTATCCTCCAGTGGAATAATAACATATGGCTCATCGGCGACCATCTGTCGCTCACCTGCATACTGTTCTGCTTGGGACAGTTGGCTTACAGTTGGATGACAATGAAGCAGCAGAAGGACCAGATGGTGGGTCAGCAGGCTGAACAGATGAAGATGATGCAGTGGATGATGATGCTCATGCCTTTGATGTTCTTCTTCATCTTCAATGACTACTCGGCAGGTCTTAACTTCTATTACTTCGTTTCGCTCTTCATGTCTGCCATCATCATGTGGGCTCTGCGCCGCTTCACCGATGAGGAGAAACTGCTCGCCAAACTCGAGGCTCGCTATAAGGAGAACAAGGATTCGGGCAAGAAACTCTCAGGTCTGGCAGGTCGTCTGCAGGCTATGCAGGAGGAACAGCAGAAACTCGAGGCTCAGCGTCGCGAACTGGAGCGCAAACGCAAGGAGATGAACAACCGCAACAAGTAATATATTATATAATATGAGGAAGATATTAATCGCAGCCGCACTTATTATGGCAATGACAACAGGTGCCGTGGCACAGAATGCCATCATAGGCAAAAGCAACATAAAGATAGAAAACGGCAAGATGACTCCCGAGGCTCTCTGGGCAATGGGAAGAATCAGCGGATATGCAGTATCGCCCGACGCAAAGACCGTGGTCTATCAAGTGGGCTACTACAGCGTGGAGCAAAACAAGAGCCATCATGTGCTCTACACGATGAACATAGACGGCTCTAACCAGAAACTGCTTACCACAACAGCCAAGAGCGAGACTGACGCTTCATGGATAGAGGGCGGCAAGAAGATAGCGTTCCTCTGCGACGGACAGTTGTGGTCGATGAATGCTGACGGCACTGACCGCAAGCAACTCTCCAATAGCGAACTTGACATCGACGGCTACTCCTTCTCTCCCGACGGCAAGAAGGTGATATTGCTGAAATCTATCCCTTACTACGGAGCGATAGCAAAGAAGCCTGCTGACCTGCCGAAGACTACCGGACGCCTGGTCAACGACCTCAACTACCGCCACTGGGACCACTATGTGGAGACCATCAGCCATCCCTTCCTCGCTGACGTGACAGCAAGCGGAGTTACCGATGGCGTGGACATCATGAAGGACGAACCTTACGAGTGTCCTGTAGCACCCTTTGGAGGCATCGAGCAACTCTCATGGAGCCCTGACTCCAAGAGCATCGCTTACTCAAGCAAGAAGTGCGAGGGTGTGATGTATGCCGTCTCTACCGACTCTGACATATATTTATATGACATAGCCACAGGCAAGACAAAGAACCTCTGCAAGCCCGAGGGATATGTAGAACCGGCTATTGACCCTACAAAGTCTATCGCCGCTCAGAAGATAAATCATCTCGATGGCGACTATAATGTGGGTTATGACACCAATCCGAAGTTCTCGCCTGACGGCAAGCAGATAGCATGGCTCAGCATGGAGCGCTGCGGATATGAAAGCGACCGCAACCGTCTTTGCGTCTACACCTTTGCTGACGGAAAGAAGGAATACATGACTGAGACTTTCGACTCCAATGTGGACGACTACGTGTGGGCTGACGACAAGGACGCAAAGTTCTATTTCATCGGCGTTTGGCATGCAGTAGAGAATATGTATGCAGTGACAAAGAAGGGCGAGGTGAAGCAGGTGACAGACTTCTGCGCAGACTTCGGTTCGCTGCAGATGGTAGGCAACAAAAAGCAGATTATTGCCGAGCGTCATGACTACTTCCACCCTGCCGACCTCTACATCATTAATCCTGGCAAGAACGCCACAAAAACTCAGATAGCACAGATCACCAACGAGAACAAGGAGATAATGGACCAACTCGCAAAGGGTTCGTGCGAGGAGCATTGGGTGAAGACCACCAATGGCGAGGACATGCTCTACTGGGCTGTGTTGCCACCAAACTTTGATCCTAACAAGAAGTACCCCACTCTGCTCTTCTGCGAAGGCGGCCCGCAGAGTCCTGTGTCGCAGTTCTGGAGTTACAGATGGAACTTCATGATTATGGCTTCGCAAGGATATGTCATCATTGCTCCTAACCGCCACGGTCTGCCTGGATTTGGCACGAAGTGGAACGAGCAGGTGAGCGGCGACTGGACTGGTCAGTGCATGAAGGATTATCTCACAGCCATTGACGACGCTTGCAAGAATCTCTCCTATGTAGACAAGGACCGTCTGGGATGCGTCGGCGCTTCATTCGGCGGCTTTAGCGTTTACTGGCTTGCCGGACATCATGACAAGCGTTTCAAGGCTTTCATCTCGCATGACGGAGCATTCAACCTCGAGTCAATGTATACCGATACCGAAGAGGCTTGGTTCTCCAACTGGGAGTATGAGGATGCTTACTGGAATAAGGACGCGTCGCTCAATGCAAAGCGCACATATGAGAATTCTCCTCATAAGTTTGTTGACAAGTGGGACACTCCTATCCTCTGCATACAGGGTGAGAAGGACTACCGCATCAACACCAACCAGGGTCTCGGAGCATTCAATGCAGCACGTCTGCACGGTGTACCAGCACAGTTGCTCGTCTTCCCTGACGAGAACCACTGGGTGCTGAAACCACAAAACGGTATCCTTTGGCAGCGCACTTACTTCGGATGGCTCGACAAATGGCTCAACAAGTAAAATACACATTAGTTATATTATAAGAAAAAGGAAAAATGACAGAAACAAAACTTGCAGGCTCCATCCAGCACAAGTTGAGCGATTCGCGCTCAGCACGATGGACAGCACTGATTATCGTCAGCGTGGCGATGATGTTCGGCTATTTCTTCACCGACGTCATGTCACCGCTGGAACCACTGCTCACCGCAGCCAAGGAGCAAGGTGGACTGGGACTCGGATGGTCGTCAGATGACTACGGATTCTTCTCAGGCTCATACGGATACTTCAATGTATTCCTTCTGCTGCTCTTCTTCGGAGGTATCATCCTCGACAAGTTCGGCATCCGCTTCACAGGTATGATGGCCACAGTCCTCATGTTTGTAGGCGCTCTTGTGAAATGGTGGGCGTTGAGCCACGACTTCGAAGGAACAATCGATGTGCCATTCTTCGGCACATATCACACTCAGGTGGTGTGGGCTTCCTTAGGTTTTGCCATCTACGGTGTAGGTTGCGAGATAACGGGTATCACCGTGAGCAAGGTCATCGTGAAATGGTTTACCGGTCATGAGTTGGCGCTCGCACTGGGTCTTCAGGTGGCTTTGGCCCGTGTAGGTACAGCCTTCGCGTTGGCTTGTTCGATGCCTTTTGCAAAGGCTATGGGCGGTGTGCACACATCGGTAGCTCTCGGCGCTGCTTTGCTCTGCATCGGTGTCATCGTATTCATCGTATACTGTGTGATGGACAAGAAGGAAGATGCTTCGGCTGCTGCTGTACAGTCAGAACCAGAAGAGGGATTCAAGTTTGCTGACCTCAAGAGTCTTGTCACCAACATTGGTTTCTGGTATGTGGCAGTGCTCTGCCTGATGTTCTATGCAGGCGTTTTCCCATTCCTCAAGTTTGCCACCAAACTGATGGTATTCAAGTATGGCGTTGACGCAGATCTCGCAGGTCTTATCCCTGCCATGTTGCCTTTCGGCACAATCTTCCTCACCCCACTCTTCGGCAATATCTACGACAAGCATGGCAAGGGTGCCACTCTGATGATTATCGGTAGCATACTGCTCACTCTCGTGCATGTGGTATTCGCACTGCCACTCAACTCTTGGGTAGTGGCCATCATTATGATGATAGTGCTCGGCATTGCCTTCGGTCTTGTGCCTTCAGCCATGTGGCCTTCAGTGCCGAAGATTATCCCTATGAAATTGCTCGGTACAGCCTACGCTCTGATATTCTATATCCAGAACATCGGTCTGTCGCTTATCCCAGTATGGATTGGTAAGGTAAACAAGGCAAACACCGCCGCTGACGGATTCATCGACTACACACAGACCATGACAATCTTTGCTGGCTTCGGTGTGATAGCGGTCATCATCTCCGTGCTCCTACTCATGGAAGACAAGCGCAAAGGATATGGTCTGCAGAAATCGAATATAAAGAAATAATATATAATTTCAATGGTACGGCGAGGGCGCCGTACCTCCTAATTATCGCATGGTAATATAGGAGGTACAGCGCCCTCGCTGTACCATTATTTTTTATAATATTATTCTGAAGATTGCACGTCTCTCTTTGACTTCGACTTTATCACAAGCCATACGCCAGAGAATACGAGTACTGCCGCAATGGCCTGCGCGCCCTTGAAGACCGCCAAACCAACAATTACGCTGACAGTAACAGAAACGAGAGGCTGCACATAATTGTAGACTGATACGACCGTAGGACGAAGCACCTTCTGCCCCACCATCATGCAAATATATCCCAAGTATGTGCCAAACAATACCACGTAGCCAGACTCCCACCATGTGGACATAGGCACATTGGCGAAGTCTATGGAGGACACATGACCGAAAGTGAATGGCCAGATGAATATGGTGGACCATGTGAACATCCACTTGTTGATGGTGAAGAGGGAATATTTCTGCACCAGCGGTTTGAAGAGCGCCAAGTAAAGGGCAAAGGAGAACTGTGCAGACATGCAGAGCAGATCACCCCAGATGTTTCCCACCTTCGCATTGCCCGCCGTAGCACTCGTCATGATGATGATGACTGCACCGCTGCAACCGAGGAGTACGCCGATAACCTTCTTCCACGTGATTGGTTCCTTAAGAATAAAGAAAGACAATATCATGGCGAAGATAGGCATGGATGTGGTCATGATGCTGGAGTTGCTGGGCGAGGTCATGTTAAGTCCTATGGTGTAGGAACACTGGTTAAAGACAAGGGCGAAGATGCCTGCGCCTGCCAGTTTGAAGATGTCTTTCACAGGGATATGCTCCTTCTTGGTAAACAAGGAAGTGAGCCAGAAGAGAATTGCGCCGCCAAGCACACGGAACGACACGAGGTCAATGCCATCGATGCCGTTGAGCATGGCATCCTTTCCCACAGGAGCCATCAATCCCCAAAAGGCACCTGCGCAAAACATGCACAGGTGCGCCGTTAGAGCTTTGTTTTGTTTCATTATCTTTTTACTTTATAAGTCCGATAGTTTTAATATGGCATATCATCCATCGACACGGGTCCGTCGCCAAGTGGCGGTATATCATTGATATTGCCGCCTATGTTTATACCCGAACTGATGAAATCATCGCCACCTATGCCACCTCCACCGGCAAAGTTATTTTCATCTGGGTTGGCAAACTTGGTAAACTGACCAAGGAAGCGCAACTGTATGATGTCGGTGGCACCCTTACGGTGCTTGGCTATGATGACTTCTGCCATACCATGTGTGTCGTTACCGTTCTCGTCTTGGAAGATGCGGAAATATTCCGGGCGGTGCACGAAGAGCACCATATCGGCATCCTGCTCTATGGCTCCCGACTCACGGAGGTCACTAAGTTGTGGACGTTTGCTGTCGTTGTCCTTTCGTGTCTCCACACTACGGTTCAACTGCGACAGGGCGATGATAGGAATATCGAGTTCCTTGGCAAGTCCCTTGAGAGATCGTGAAATGGTGGAAACCTCTTCCTGACGGCTGCCAAACTTAGCACCGTTGGCATTCATCAACTGAAGGTAGTCAATCATGATAATCTTCACACCTTTCTCGCGCACCAGACGTCGTGCCTTGGTACGAAGTTCGAAGATGGAAAGTCCTGGAGTATCGTCAAGGTATATGGGGGCATGTGCAAGTTTGTCGATGTTGCGGTCAAGTCTACTCCACTCGTCATCATCGAGACGACCATTGAGGATTTTCGAACCTTCAATCTCGAATGTATTCGACATCAGTCGGTTTACCAACTGCACATTGTTCATTTCCAAAGAGAAGAACGCTACAGGAGTACCGTTGTCTACAGCCATGTTCTTTGCCAAAGACAAGGCAAATGAGGTCTTACCCATGGCAGGACGTCCTGCCAGGATGATGAGGTCGGAACTCTGCCAACCGCTTGTCACCTCGTCAAGACGAGTATAACCAGTAGAGATACCGGTAAGGCTGTCGGTGTTTTGCGATGACTTCTTCAATAGATCCACAGCCTGGCTCAACACGGGCGCTATCTGTATGTAGTCCTGCTTCTGATTCTTCTGCGAGAGTTCAAATAGCGATGCCTCTGCTTCTTGCATCAGGTCGTCTACCTCAATGCTCTCGTCAAAAGCCTTGGTCTCTATGACGCTGGCAAAACTGATGAGCTGGCGTGCAAGATACTTCTGCGCCAATATTCTGGCATGATATTCTATATGAGCCGACGAAGCTACAGCACCACTCAGTTCGATGATGTATGCCTGACCGCCTACCATCTCCAATGCGCCGAGCTTCTTGAGTTCTTCAGTCACGGTGATGAAGTCCACTGGGCGCTGGTCTATATTGAGACTTCTTATGGCTTCATATATGCGCTGGTGCTTCTGCTCATAGAAAGTCTCTGGGCGTATTATCTCGCTCACCACCGTATAGGCGTCGCTATCGATGAGCAGCGCACCCAGAACTATGCGTTCCAGGTCCACGGCCTGAGGCTGCAGATGTCCATATGTATTGTCTATCGGGGCAGAACCACGTTTTCCTGCCCTCTTGCTGTTGTCTGTATTGCTTGGCATAATTATATAATCACATCATTTCGTTGATGTACTCTGAAACTTGTTCTTCCAACAAAGGCAAATCATTGACAACGACATCCCACACGACACTATTGTCTACTTGAAAATATTCGTGTACGATATAGTTTCTCATGCCATTAACTTGTTTCCAGGGCGTTTCTTTATGTTTCTCGCGAAACTCTTCCGTAAGCATATTCGAGGCTTCGCCAAGAATTTCTATATTCTTAACGACGGCATAATACATCATATCGTCACTTACGAAATCTTCGAATGTTTTATTCTTTGTATATCGTTTGATTCTTTCTATCGCTCGAAGTATATGCTCAAGACGACTTTTATCCCTACTTTGTTCTCTCATAGACCAAAATCTTGTCTCGTTCGGCAGTTTCCTGTGCAAAAGGAAGCAAGGTTCCTTCTGAAACCAAATCAACTTTCCTACCTAACAGTTCTTCCAAATCACTCCACATTCCAAAGAATTTCAAACCGATAGGCTTGCTCTTATCCAGGGAAACAATAATATCCACATCACTATCAGGAGTTTCCTCCCCTCTCGAGAAAGATCCAAACAACCATGCTTTCAGAACTGGCTGAGTGCTGAAATAACGACTTAATTCTTTTATGACTGCCGATTTTCCCATACTATAGTTATGCTTGTGCAAAGTTACATTTTTAATTTCAGACATACGACCTTTACGTCGGTTAATAATACGTAGTCGCTTCGTCTATAACAAAAAAAACCACTCCACGGAATAATCCAGGAGTGGCATAATTGGTTTTACCGCCTTTCTTATGAAAGACTGTGAACGGTATTACTTCAACTCAGCGAGGTACTTGATAGTACGAACCATCTGAGAAGTGTAAGAGTTCTCGTTGTCATACCAAGAAACAACCTGTACCTGATATGTATCGTCGTCGATCTTGCTAACCATTGTCTGAGTAGCGTCGAAGAGTGAACCATACTTCA
>CAVKNF010000016.1:0-23592 GCA_963657415.1 bacterium
ATGGTGCCGACAAACATGCCTTCTGGTGGATACTGATGACGTGTGGCGGTATGATATTCCTCATAGCCCTGGAGAATTTCTCCACGGCGGCGCTCATATGTTGCATCCTCTTCATGATGATGGTGATAGGGCGTGTGCCTCTGCGCCAGTTGGGTGGACTTATGAGCGTGGTGGCCATTGCCGCCGTGATAGGTTTCTCTGCCATTATGATAGTGGGCGACACCAAGGATGCACAGGCGAAGGCTGATGACGACAACACCGAGGTGGTGACTGACAATGTGCAGAAAGAGGAGAAGTCAGGAGTGGGATACAAGATGTTTCACCGTGCATCACTGTGGAAACAGCGTGTGCTAGACTTTGCCGACAGTAAAGAAGTGCCACCCGACTCGGTAGACATCATGGGCAAGGGTGCACAGGTGGCATATTCCAACATAGCCATTGCCTCGTCGGGGGTAGTTGGCGCAGGTCCTGGCAACTCCGAGGTGCGTGACTTCCTGTCGCAGGCTTTCTCCGACTTTATCTTCGCCATCATCATTGAGGAACTGGGGCTTTTCGGTGCCGGTTTGGTGGCGTTCTTCTATATAGTGCTGCTCATGCGTGCCGCAGTCATCGCCAAGCGGTGCGAGAACACTTTCCCTGCCTTCCTTGTCATGGGACTTGCCCTCATGCTCGTCACCCAAGCCATGATGAACATGTGTGTGGCTGTGGGACTAGCCCCTGTGACAGGTCAGCCGTTGCCACTCGTCAGCAAGGGAGGAACATCCTCGATTATCAACTGCATATACATCGGAGCAATACTCAGCGTAAGCCGTTCCGCAAAGAAGAGGGTAGGGGAATAACCCCTCCCCTGCCCCTCCCCAGGGAGGGGATAAAAATGTAACCACTCCCTAACCCGCCCCAGGGAGGGATGAAGATACCATAGTAGTTGCAGCGTCCTCGCTGCAACCATCTTCAATAGATATTTCCTCCATGCAAAAGGGCAAAGCGAGGACGCTTCGCCTACTATGTTTACCTGTTCAAGATTATGAACTATTCATTCACCCTGTAAGGGCAACTACACTCAGCCCAGGGCAACACCCTGGGTAATAATGCGTACAAGTAACTTGCGCCCTGTAAGGGCAGCTACATAAAACTCAAAAGATATAATGCAGTTGCCCTTACAGGGCGCAGCTATTTGTGAAAATCCTTTTACCCAGGGCGTTGCCCTGGGCTGGATAGAAGCTGCCCCTTCAGGGCGCACTGCATTCCACAGTAGTTGCAGCGTCCTCGCTGCAACTTTTTTTATATCCGACTCCAAACTCATTTCCAGCTAACGTGCAAACCTCATGAGGCTAACATACAACCCTCATGAGGCTAACTGAAAACTACTTCGCCTAAGTTGTATTTAATTAAATATAAGTTTGGCGAAAGAAAATATAAGTTGTATTTAACTAAATATAAGTTTGGCGAAGCAGTTATTGGCTAACTTCTGTTGGTTTGTAGGCTAACTTCTGTTGGTTTGTAGGCTAACTTCTATCGGCTTGTAGGCTAACTTCTATCGGCTTGTTAACTAACTTCTGCGAATATTAAACAGACTACCCATCTCCAAGGAGTGGGCAAAGCGAGGACGCTTCGCCTCCTATGAATAGTTGCATTCTATAGTAGGTGCTGCGTCCTCGCTTGCGATTGGTACGGCGAGGGCGCTGTATACATCATGGTCGTTGTTCTTCTTAAGGGGGCAAAGTGGTGTATTATGTACAATTATTAATATTTTGTTACGTCAACCTTTTTTTACTCGTGAAATAATGCCTACCTTTGCAGTAACAGTTCTGCAATGGTAGCGCCCCGAAGGGGCAACTAATTTAAATTGAAGTATTATTCGGAAGATAAGATGAAGAAGAGAATAGACACGTCCCGTGACAAGATTGACCTTGGAGTGGGTAAGATTGGACCTTTGTTCCGTAGCCTGTTCTTTCCTACACTTGTGGGTATGATATTTATGTCTGCCCAAACCATCATCGACGGCATCCTCGTGGGCCGTGGAGTGGGACCCCAAGGCATAGCTGCAGTAAACATTGTGGCGCCTGTGTGGACCGTAGTGACAGGCATCGGCCTGATGTTTGGCATCGGTGCTTCCGTCATAGCCAGCATACACTTGGCTGACGGCAAGACGAAGACAGCCAACATCATCCTCACGCAGGCCTTCCTTGTCGGTTCGGTGATTATCGCAGTGCTCTTCCTTCTTGGTGTGCTCATGCCCCGCACGGTGGTGTATGCCCTGGGATGCAGTGCCGCACTTGAGAAATATGCCATAGACTATCTCCTCTGGATATTGCCCGGCAGCATATTCCTGCTGTGGCAGAGCGTGGGCATGATGATGGTGCGCCTTGACGGTTCGCCACGCTATGCCATGTGGATGCAAGTCACGGGAGCGGTGGTCAACCTCACCCTCGACTGGCTCTTCATCTTCCCCTTTGGCATGGCCGTCAAGGGAGCGGCAGTAGCCACGTCCATAGCCTGCATAGTATGCGGACTGATGACCCTCGTGTACTTCTTGTGGTTCTCCGAGACGTTGAAGTTTTATCGTCTTAAGGCGAGCCTTACCTCGCTGGTGCTCACCCTCCGCAATGCGGGATATATGATGAAGGTGGGCTCAGCCACATTCCTCATGGAGATAGCCATCAGCGTCACCATGATAGCCGGCAACTACATGTTCATGTCCATGCTCCATGAGGATGGCGTGGCAGCCTTTGCCATCGTGTGCTATCTGTTTCCCATCATCTTCTCCGTCAACAATGCCGTGGCACAGTCGGCGCAGCCTATCATCAGCTACAACTATGGTGCGCACCTGAGCCAGCGCGTGAAGTTGACACTGCAGGTGTCGCTCCTTGCAGCCATACTGTGCGGTGTGGGAGTAATGATGATATTGCTACTCGGAGACGAACTCATAGTGGGTGCTTTCCTACATTCTTCCGAACGCTCCTATATACTGGCAACAGAAGGTTTGCCGTGGTTTTCCACCTGCTCGATATTCTTCGCCCTCAACGTGGCGTTCATCGGTTATTATCAGAGTATTACGGATTCTAAGCGGGCCATGGTGTACACCATGTTGCGAGGCATCGTCTTCGTGGTGTTGGGATTCATCTATCTGCCCCGCGTTGCAGGTGAGATCGGTCTCTGGTCAGCCATACCCACGGCAGAGTTGGCGACCCTCTGCATCATTGTTGTGGAGTTCCTTTTGTGTGGCAGGAAAACGCTTTGCAAATCAGGAAAATGAAGATGCAGTTAGAGATGCAGTCAGAGATACCGACAACAGAGTAAAAAATGTGTGTTAAACATTCGGGGTAGTTCAGTTTTTTTTATTACTTTTGCCAAATAAAGTTTGGCGAACTGACATTCGAATGAAGAAAGAACTAAGAATAATCATAAGCGGAGGCGGCACTGGCGGTCATATCTTCCCTGCCGTTTCCATTGCTAATGCCATAAAGACTAAGCGCCCCGATGCGAAAATACTCTTCGTGGGCGCCGAGGGACGCATGGAGATGCAGCGCGTGCCTGCTGCTGGATATGACATTGTGGGCTTGCCCGTGCGCGGACTCATACGTCCTCTCTACAGTCTGAAGAACATTAGCGTGATGCTCGACTACCTGAAAAGCAAGAGAAAGATCAAGAAGACCATACGCGAGTTTCGTCCCGATGCCGCTGTGGGCGTAGGCGGCTATGCCTCTGCCCCGACACTCAATGCGGCTGCATCCATGGGAGTGCCTTGCCTCATACAGGAGCAGAACTCCTATGCTGGAGTGACCAACAAGTCGCTGGCGAAGAAGGCAAGCAAGATATGTGTGGCATATGAGGGTATGGAGCGCTTCTTCCCAAAAGACCGCATCATGCTGACGGGCAACCCTGTGCGTCAGGGACTGCTCAATCCTTCTCTTGACAAGGAGACCTGCGCGTCGCATTTCGGTTTTACATCAGCAAAACCTCTGGTGCTCATCATTGGCGGAAGCCTCGGAGCACGCACTGTCAATAGGAGCGTACTCGAGAACCTTGACCTTATAGCGTCGTCAGAGGTGCAGTTTGTGTGGCAGACGGGAAAGTATTACAGCAAGGCGATAGCCGAAGAACTGGAGAAGAAGGGCAAGCCGTCAAACCTCTATGTGACGGACTTCGTGTCGGCAATGGATGAGGCTTACTGCGCTGCCGACCTCGTGGTGTCGCGCGCCGGAGCAAGTAGCATTAGCGAACTGTGTCTGCTCGGCAAACCTTCGATCCTCGTGCCTTCGCCCAATGTGGCGGAAGACCATCAGACACACAATGCCATGGCACTCGTCAACAAGGATGCCGCGCTGCTGGTGAAGGATGCCGATGCAGAGAAAGAACTCATCCCGCAGGCATTGGCGCTGGTGAAGGACAAGGAGCGACTTGCCGTCCTTGGCAAGAATGCAAAGTCTATGGCGTTCTTGAATTCTGCTGACGTCATAGCGGATGAAGTGTTGAAACTTGCAGAATGAAGAGAGAAATGGAACTGAAAGATATAAAGGCTGTATATTTTGTAGGTGCCGGTGGCATAGGAATGAGTGCCATCGCACGCTATTTCATAAGTAAAGGAATGGTCGTGGCGGGATATGACAAGACTCCGTCAGAACTCACGCATAGACTCGAGAAGGAGGGCGCGCTCATACACTATGAGGAGAACGTGGACCTCATACCGCAGGCATGCCGCAATCCTGAGTCGTGCCTTGTGATATATACTCCGGCTGTGCCGCAGGAGCATAAGGAACTGGTGTACTTCCGCGAGGGAGGGTTTACCATCGAGAAGCGAGCGCAGGTGCTCGGCACTCTCACGCGCTCTCACAAGGGACTCTGCGTGGCAGGCACTCACGGCAAGACCACCACGTCGACCATCTGTGCGCATATCATGCACCAGAGCCACTTGGACTGCAATGCTTTCCTTGGTGGCATTTCCAAGAACTACGGCACCAACTACATACTTTCGCCTGAGAGCGACTTCGTGGTGATAGAGGCTGACGAGTTTGACCGCTCATTCCATTGGTTGCGTCCATGGATGACGGTGATAACAAGTACCGACCCCGACCACCTCGACATCTACGGCACCAAGGAGGCTTATCTCGAGAGTTTCCGTCACTACACCACCCTCATCCAACCAGGTGGCGCACTCATCATCCACAAGAATCTGGAGATGAAGGCTGACGTGCAGCCAGGCGTCAAGGTGTATGAGTATAGCCGTGACGAGGGCGACTTCCATGCAGAGAACATCAAGATCGACAACGGTAAGATAACTTTCGACTTCGTGTCGCCAGTGGAGCGCATCGACGGCATAGACCTCGGACAGCCTATTCCTATCAATATCGAGAACAGCGTGGCTGCCATGGCTATGGCGCAACTCAACGGATGCACAGCCGAGGAGATAAAGTATGGCATCAAGACCTTCAAGGGCGTGGACCGTCGCTTTGACTTCAAGATCAAGGACGACCGCCATGTGCTCATCTCTGACTATGCACACCATCCGAAGGAGATATACCAGAGTGCGAAGAGCATCAGAGAACTCTATAAGGGACGCAAGATAACAGCCATCTTCCAGCCACATCTCTATACCCGTACGCGTGACTTCTATCGCGACTTTGCCTCTGCGCTCAGTCAACTTGACGAGGTCATACTGTGCGACATATACCCAGCGCGCGAGTTGCCTATAGAGGGAGTGACAAGCAAACTTATCTACGACAATCTTGCCGAAGGCGTGGAGAAGAGTATGATAAGAACCACCGATGTGCTCAATCTGGTGAAGGAGCGCGACTTCGATGTGCTGGTGATACTCGGTGCTGGCGACTTGGACAACTATGTGCCGAAGATAGCAAAACTGATAGAGGAGAAATAAGAAGACGACAATGCATATACGTGCCAGGAAAGTGGTCCTGATAATCGCGGACCTCTGTCTTGCCGCCTATATGGTGGCAGCATTCTCAGCCTTCAACGAGCCTGAGTATGAGAAGCGCGTATGCACGGATGTCAACATCACCGTGGCTGATGCCACCACCAATGGTTTCATCAACAGCCAGGAGGTGCAGGCAAGGCTCAAGGAACTGCATCTCTACCCAAAGGGAAGGTCGCTGGCAGGAGTGAGTTGCCGCAAGATAGAGGACGCACTGCTCGCCACTCCATTCGTGCGCACGGCGGAATGTTATAAGGATGAGGCTGGCGTGGTGAATGTGAGCATCACGCAGCGATTGCCGGTGGTGAGGATAAAGTCGGTCAACAATGATGACTTCTATATCGATGACCGCGACTGCATCATGCCCAACTCCAAGTATACGTCAGACTTGATAATAGCCACGGGATATATCAGCCGTTCGTATGCCACGCAGTATGTGTCGCCTCTGGCGCGCAAACTCATGTCGGATGACTTCTGCCGCAATCTCTTTGAGCAGATAAATATCACCCGCGACCTTGGAGTGGAACTCATACCGCGCATAGGCAACAATGTGATCTATCTCGGTCATCTGCCCGTGAGCAAGGTGAAGGCGGAGCGCGCCGAACTCATCAACGAGTTCGTGGAGAAGAAGATGAAGCGACTGGAGGCGTTCTATAAATACGGATTGCCGATAGCAGGCTGGAACAAATACTCGGAGATAAGTCTCGAGTTTGACAATCAGATAATATGTAAACGTGCCGACGAAGACGGCAACTGAAATTAGCAACAAACAGGAAACAAGATAAAAGAGTATGGCAAAGGAATTCATTGTAGCAATTGAACTTGGGTCATCTAAGGTCACAGGTATCGCCGGAAGGAAGAATCTCGACGGCAGCATCACCGTGCTGGCTGTAGTGCAGGAAAACTCTTCCTCATATATACGTCGAGGTGTCATCTATAACCTTGACAAGACCATGCTGGCGCTGATAAATGTGAGAAAGCGCCTGGAGAATGCTCTCAACACCAAGATACAGCAGGTGTATGTGGGCGTGGGCGGACAGAGTATCATCGGCGTGAGGAATGTCATTGTGAAAGACCTCCTTCATGAGACTGTCGTCACCCAGGAGATGGTCAACGAACTGATGGATGCCAACCGCAATATGGACTATCCTGACAAGGAGATCCTCGATGCCATCACTCTGGAATATAAGGTGGACTCGCAGTTGCAGGCTGACCCTGTGGGCATACAGTGCTCGCACCTCGAGGGCAACTTCCTCAATATCCTGTGGCGCAAGGCTTTCTACCGCAATCTCAACAAGTGCTTCAATGAGGCGGGCATACAGATAGCAGAGATGTATCTCGCTCCGCTTGCCCTTGCCGAGAGCGTGCTGACAGAGTCGGAGCGCCGCTCGGGTTGTGTGCTCGTGGATATGGGTGCCGACACCACCACAGTGTCCGTATATTATAAGAATGTGTTGCGCCATCTCGCCGTGATACCTCTCGGAGGTGCTAACGTCACACGCGACATCGCTACTCTGCAGATAGACGAGGCTGAGGCTGAGCGACTGAAACTGACATATGGCAGCGCATATACTGAGAATGCGGAGATAGACAACACACTCGAATATACCATCGACGGCGACCGCAAGGTGGAGAGCCGCAAACTGATAGATATCATCGAGGCCCGCGTCGAGGAGATAGTAGAGAACGTGTGGTTCCAGGTGCCTTCGGAGTTTAGCGACAAACTCCTTGGTGGCATAATCTTGACAGGTGGCGGTGCCAACATGAAGAAGATAGAGAAGGCATTCACCAACCATACACGTGTGGAGAAGATACGCATAGCGAAGACTGTGACCCAGACGTTGGACTCCGTGCAGCCTGAGGTTACTGCCAATGACTGCCGCATGAACACTGTCATCGGTCTGTTGGCAAAGGGCGATATGAACTGTGCCGGCGACGAATTCAGCAACGACCTGTTTGAGGCTGCAGAGAAGAATCCTGGCAGTATGGAGATGGGTAAACCTCATACTGGTCGCACACCTAACGAACTTGGAAAGGGTAAGGTGCAGACTGAAGCCGAGAAGCAGCGCGAGGAGGAAGAGGAACGCCGAAAGCGTGAGGAAGAGGAAGAACTCAAACGCCTCGAGGCAGAGCGCAAGGCAGAAGAGGAGCGCCGCATAAAGCGCGAGAACAGTTTCTGGAACAAGACTCTCAAGATGTTCAAGAAATTTGCCAATGACGCTATCTCTGCCGAAGAGTAATATTAATAATATGTGGAATTTTTAGAACACGCCTTTAACAAGTTAATAAAATAAGAGACATATGAGTGACAACAATATTATAGGCGACATGCTCGATTTCGGCGAACCAGACCGTCCGAAGAGCATCATAAAGGTCATTGGTGTAGGTGGTGGCGGTGGCAATGCCGTCAACCATATGTATAGCGAAGGCATCCATGACGTGTCTTTCGTGTTGTGTAATACTGACAATCAGGCTCTCAACGACTCGCCGGTGCCCGTGCACTTGCAACTCGGCAAGGAGGGTCTCGGTGCTGGCAACCGTCCTGCCAAGGCCCGCGAGGCTGCCGAGGAGAGCATCGAGGACATAACGCATATGCTCGATGACGGCACCAAGATGGCATTCATCACTGCCGGCATGGGTGGCGGTACGGGTACTGGTGCCGCTCCTGTCATCGCGCGTGTGAGCAAGGAACTCGGTATCCTCACCGTCGGCATCGTCACCATCCCGTTCCGCTTCGAGGGCGACCGCAAGATAGACCAGGCTCTTGACGGCGTGGAGGAGATGTCAAAGCATGTCGACGCTCTGCTCGTCATCAACAATGAGCGCCTGCGTGAGATATATCCCGAACTCACAGTGCTCGATGCCTTCGGTCGTGCCGACGACACTCTCAGCGTGGCAGCAAAGAGCATCGCGGAGATAATAACCAACCACGGTCTCATCAACCTCGACTTCAATGACGTGAAGACGGTGCTCAAGGACGGTGGCGTGGCAATAATGTCTACTGGCTATGGCGAGGGTGAAGGTCGTGTGAAGAAGGCCATCGACGATGCGCTCAACTCTCCGCTCCTCAATGACAACGACATCTTCAATTCGCGCAAGATACTCCTCAGCATCAACTTCTGCAATGAGAAGGACGACAACTCCGGACTGATGATGGACGAGATGAATGATGTCAACGACTTCATGGCGAAGTTTGACAATGACTTCGAGATAAAGTGGGGACTCGGCACTGACCCCGAACTCGGCAAGAAGGTGAAGGTGACTATCCTCGCCACTGGATTTGGTCTTGACAATGTGGATGGCATGAACATGCACATGGACAAGAAATACACCCAGACGGAACTCGACCGCCGTGCCGAGGAAGAGGAGAAGAAGGCTGCGCTGCGTGACCGTCGTGGACGCTATTATTCCACAGACGGGTCGAGCACTCATTACAAGCGTCGTCCGCACATCTTCCTGTTCCGTCCGGAATATCTCGACAATGAGGATGTCATCTATGCCGTGGAGACCACTCCTACTTATAAGCGCACGAAGAACACCCTCGAGGATATCCGCAGTCAGGCTAACGGCGAGAAGCCCGAGACTCCCGAGCAGTCTTCTCCACAGGAGCCATCGCAGACGATAATACAGTTTAATTAATCATTAGGAGGTACGGCGCCCCCGCCGTACCACGCAAGCGAGGATTAGTAACAATAGTAGGTGCTGCGTCCTCGCTGCACCCTTTTCTAAGAAATATACTTTTATGGGATTCTGGTACAGCGAGGGCGCTGTACCTCCTACATTACCTTTCTATATAAACCTGCTATCACTTTTGTTGCTGAAAAGTGATATTTGTTATCTTTATGGCATATTTATAACAAAACTGATACAAATTGTTTCATATTTCATCAATTTTATATACTTTTGCCGACGAATAACCATATTGTGGATGAAATAATGAGATTTAAGTCTATTTTGGTGTGCTTGCTGCTTGCTGCAGCGAGCCATGCATTGGCACAGTCGCCCGGTGAGATAGGCGGTGTCATCACTGACGAGGCAGGCGAACCTGTAGTCGGTGCTTATGTGCAGTTGAAAGGCTCTAACGAAGGTGTTGTCACCGATGTTGACGGCCATTTCACATTTCCAAAGGCAAAGAAGGGTCAGACCCTTGTAGTGAAGTACATCGGCATGGAGACCCAGACCGTGAAGGCGGGTTCGCAGATGCGCGTACGCCTGGTGTCGTCAGACCAGAAACTCGATGAAGTGCTCGTCGTGGCTTTCGGTCAGCAGAAGAAATCCAGTTTTACGGGTTCTGCAGGCGTTGTGAAAAGCGATGTGCTCGAGAAGAAGCAACTCACCAACGTGTTCAGTGGGCTGAAGGGAGAAGTAGCAGGTGTGCAGATGACCAACACCTCGGGTGACCCTACTGCCACTCCGTCGTTTGCCATCCGTGGTTTCGGATCCATCAATGCAGGCACAAGTCCTCTCATTATCGTGGACGGCGCTCCTTATGATGGCGGTTGGAACAACCTCAACCCTAACGATGTGGAGAGCATCACCGTGCTCAAGGATGCAGCCAGCAACGCCCTCTATGGTGCACGCGGTGCCAATGGTGTCATCATGATTACTACCAAGCAGGGCAAGGCAGACCGCTCGGTCATCACCTTTGACGCAAAGTGGAGTGCCAACAGCCGTGCCACTGTAGAATATGACCGCATCACAGATCCAGCACAATATTACGAGACTTATTACAAGGCCCTTTATAATTATAATGTACGCGATAAGGGTATGTCGGCATACGATGCCCATGTGGCAGCCAACAATACCCTCGGCGACACTGGCGACAAGGGAGGACTCGGATATATCGTCTACTCAGTGCCCGATGGAGAGTATCTCATCGGTAGCAACGGTAGACTCAATCCTAACGCCACTCTTGGCAACCGCCAGATGAATAAGGGTCAGATCTATACCCTCTATCCCGATGATTGGGTGAAGGAAGCCTTCCGCACTGGTCTGCGTCAGGAATATAACTTCAGTGTCAACGGTGGTGGATCGAAGTCTACATTCTATGCTTCGCTCGGCTATCTCAACAATCAGGGTATCGTCTACAATTCCGACTTCGAGCGCTACACCGCCCGCATCAAGGCAGACTATCAGGCACGCAAGTGGCTCAAGGTTGGCGGTAATGTCAACTACACCCATACCGACCAGAATGATGTCTCTTCTGGTAGCCAGACGGTGTTTGACATGACCACAAACTACGCCCCTATCTATCCCGTATATCTTCGTGACGGCGAAGGCAACATCATGACCGACAGCAACGGCAAGATGTATGACTATGGCGACGGTACCAACGGTTCGCAGCGCCCTGCACAACTTGACCCATCAAGAAACTTTCTGCAGGCAGACAAACTGAATACCAACAACACATATACCAACGTGTTTACTGTCAACGGTTTTGCCGACATCACTCCTATGGAGGGTCTGAAGGTGACGCTCAACGGTACGGTGACCGACAATGAGTGGCACACCACTACCACCTTCCAGCCTTTCTATGGCAACACCGCTACAACCTATCCCGGCGGTTATGTATACAAGGCTGCTTACCAGACCTACACACTCAACTTCCAGCAGATCGTGAACTACACGAAGCAGATTGGCAAGCACAACATTACTGGTATGATAGGTCATGAGAACTACAAATACAAGTACAGTTACCTCACCGGTGACAAGCAGAACATGTTCTCTTACTTCGGTTCGCAGGAACTCGACGGTGCTGTGACGGAGATTTCCGCATCAAGCAACACCACCGACTACAATACGGAAGGTTACTTCGCGCGTGCGATGTATGACTATGATAGCAAATACTTCCTGCAGGCATCCTATCGTCGCGATGCTTCCTCACGTTTCCATCCAGACCATCGTTGGGGTAACTTCTACTCCGTGGGCGGTGCATGGATAATGAGCAAGGAAGACTGGTTTAATGTTTCTTGGATTGACATGCTCAAACTCAAGGCTTCTTGGGGACAGCAGGGTAACGACAATATCGGTAACTTCCGCTACACCGACACCTACTATCTGAGCAACTTCAATGGTCAGGTGAGCCTCGTGCAGAGCACTGTCGGCAATAAGAATATCACTTGGGAGACAAACAGCAACTTCAACATAGGTGTGGAGTTTGACCTCCTCAAGAACCGCATCTCGGGTAGTGTGGAGTACTTCAGCCGCAAGACCACCGACATGCTTACCTTCGTGAGCGTGCCTATGTCGGGAGGTTATGCCGGTTCTTATGAGAATGTCGGCGATATGGTCAACAGAGGTGTGGAGTTTGACCTCCACTTCACTCCCATCCGCACAAAGGACTTCTCGTGGATAATCAATGTGAATGCCACACATTATAAGAATAAGGTGACAAAACTTAATGAAGAGAACAAGGGTAACCTTCTCGATGGTCATCCCGGTTATGTCAACGGCAACTACTTCGTGGGTGAGGGACTGCCTCTGCACACCTTCCGTCTGAAGAAATATGCAGGCGTGACATCTGATGGTCAGTCTTCATGGTATGTCCTCGATGAGTCTACTGGTGAACTCACCACCACTACATCATCAAGCAAGGCTTCTTATTTCAACTGCGGTACGTCAGACCCTGACCTCTATGGCGGTCTGAGTACATCGCTGAGTTATAAGGGCTTTGACCTCTCCGTGACACTCAACTACAGTCTTGGCGGCAAGGCCATCGACTGGGGCTATCAGGCTATGATGAAGAACCCGTCGACGGGTGTCACTGGTTTTGCCATCCATAAGGACCAACTCAACGCATGGACGGAGTCAAATACATCGAGCAATATACCTCGCTTCCAGTATGCTGTGAAGGATAACGACGTAAGTAGCAACGCCACTTCCGACCGTTTCCTCACCAACGCCTCGACACTCACGCTGCAGAACATCAACTTGGGTTATAACTTCCCCAAGAACCTCGTGCAGCGCCTCGGTCTGAGCAATGTTAAGGTGTATGTCTCTGGCGACAACCTCTACTATTGGAGCAAGCGCAAGGGCTTCGACCCACGCAGCAGTTTCACTGGTAGTGCTACAGCCACTGGTTATTCACAAGCACGCACCTTCACGGGTGGCATCACACTCCAGTTCTAAAGTAAGAAGAGGATGAAAGAAACGAAAGTTGAATCAATAATCAAGACTCCGACAATGAAAAGAAATATAAGACATATCATGATGGCACTGGGTGTTGCCCTGACTCTCGGCAGCATGACGGGCTGTATAGAGGAGGTGACACCAAAGAATGAGGCCACATCGGATGTAATCAACTCGTCAAGTTCTTCGCTCCAGTATCTGACCAACAGCTTGCCAGCATTCCTCACCACATGGGATACCTACGGCACTTCCGGCAATCTTTATGACTGGGGATACCCTTGTCAGATATACATGCGCGAACTGTTTTGCGAAGATTTCCCTGCCAGCGACAATGGCTATAACTACTGGACTTACTATGAAGACGCTTCGTCATTGCGCTACTCATACTATTATCCGTACTACTATTATTACTCGTTCATAAAGAACTGCAACAACGTGATAAGTGTAGCACAGTCCAGTTCGTCGTCAGATGCAAAACCTTATCTCGGTCAGGGCTACGGCTATCGTGCCATGCTCTATCTCGACCTTGCACGTCTTTATGAATATCGCGCGACAGGTGTGGAAAGTCTCGACAACGAGGCTGAACAACTCGGAAGTTATGGCATCACAGTGCCTATCGTCACAGAGAAGACCAGCAAGACCGAACTCTCCAATAACCCTTGTGCGCCATTCTACACCATGTATCGCTTCATCCTGCACGACCTCGACGAGGCTGAAGACTGCCTTAAAGGCTACACACGTAGCAACAAGGCTTATATGGACGTGAGCGTGATCTATGGTCTGAAGGCTCGCCTGTGGCTTACTCTCGCCAGTCGCTTTGACCAGAGCGCTGATGATCTTGCCAAGATGCAGGCGGCAGACAGCAACACCGACGGCTATGGAGTGCTCGGCATCACCGATGCCAATTTTTGCTATGCCAAGGTTGCTGAATATGCACAGAAGGCTATGGAAGGATTTAAACCTCTCACTGAGGACGAGTGGACTAACGTGAATACTGGTTTCAACACCGCCAACGACTCATGGATACTTGGCACACTCATCAACAGCAAGGAGCAGATAAACACCAACTACTGGAACACATTCCTCGGATATATGGCATCCGAACCAGAGTGGGGTATGTGTAACTCCCGCTACAAAGGCTACCGTTGTATCAGCAAGAGCCTCTACGACAAGATTGGTCATGGCGACTGGCGTCGTAGCAGTTGGGTGAACCCTGACGATGCAGGCGCAAGCAAGGTGCCCAATGGATATAAAACACAGTTGCCTGACACAGCATGGAGCAAACTCCCTGCATATGGCAACCTGAAGTTCCGTCCGGGTAGTGGCGAACTGAAGACTCTCGAGACAGGTCTTATCGCCTCTATGCCTCTGATGCGCTGCGAGGAGATGATGTTTGACTATCTCGAAGCCATCGCACACACTCAGGGTGTGGCTACTGCCAAGACCCAACTCGAGGCCTTCATCAATGTCAACCGCTATACTGACGGTTCCTACACATGCGCGGCTACGGATATGGACTCATTCATCACAGAACTGATGGTGCAGCGCCGCATCGAACTCTGGGGCGAAGGTCTTGTGTTCTTCGACTATAAGCGACTGAACCTTCCCGTGACACGTTCCTACACCGACAGCAACTATGCTTCCAATCTGCAACTCAATTCCTACAAGGGATATGTGGCACCTTGGATGAACTATATGATGCCAGAGACGGAGAAGGATATGAACCCTGCCGTCATCGTAGGTCCTAACCCGTCGGGTGCTATCGCTGTGGAGTAATCATCTTGCCAAAAAGAACTATATAGAAATGACAAAGACAATGAAAAAGTTACATACATTATTATATATATTGCTGACGGGAGCGGGAATCTTTGCTCTGGCATCGTGCGCCAGCAGTGATGACTATGAACGTGCTCCCAAGGTGGCTGACGGTGTGATAGGCGCTTACTTCTCCAATCAGAATGAGGCCTCGGTGATAATCTCGCCCACAGAATATGCCGCAAGCGATGCCGACACGATCAAGGTGTCGCGCATGTCTGCCGAAGGTGATGTCACAGTGCCTGTCATCGTAGACTATGCCGACTCGGTGTTTGAGATTCCTTCGCAGGTGGAGTTCAAGGACGGAGAGTCCACGGCATCAATCGTGGTGAAGTATCCCAACATGGAGAAATACAAGGAGTATAAATATTCCATGCACCTCGATGAGGCTTACACCAATCCTTATGAGATGGTGGAGGGTTCGACTGTATTCAACTACACGGTGATGATCTCTACATGGGAGAAGGTGGTCAACGGCATGCAGGTTTACTTCAATGAAGAGGTGGTGCCGACGACATATTCCGATGTATATCATCTCGAGGGTGTCAACCGCTTCTATATCGAGAACTTCCTCGGTTCGGGAGTAGACCTCTCCTTCAAGATTATTCCTTCCGGCGAGGATGGAACATTCTCGGAAGACAATTTCGATGCCGACGACATGAGTACATGGGTGGGAAGTTTCGTACCTGTGAGCAACTTCTATCAGGTGTATGACGACTCTTACGACTACTATTACTGGTGGCTGATGACCGACGACAATGACTATGCCGCATGGGATATCGACGGATTCTCACTTGGCGGTCTGAGCGGTATCAACTTCATGAAGGACGAGACATCCGACAGTTATGCCTCTGTCGACATGAACGGCGTATCGGGCACAAGTGCC
Organism: bacterium; assembly: GCA_963657415.1. GTDB lineage: Bacteria > Bacteroidota > Bacteroidia > Bacteroidales > Bacteroidaceae > Prevotella. The sequence goes on from CAVKNF010000016.1 coordinate 15,759, forward strand.
GGATTCCTCTACTCGTACATATATTATAAGAATGACACTAACTCCGGCAACTGGGTGACTGTCTATCTATATATCGACAAGAGCGACATTCCTGAAGATATCCTCAAGAAGTATAACAAATAAAAGGATTAGAGAAATATGAAGACATATATATCAAAAGCCTGCCATGCAGGAATGATGCTCGCAGTGGCATTGCTGCTGGCTGTAGGTTTTGCTTCATGTGGCAATGACGATGCCGTGACAAAGACTCCGCTATATTCACCTGCCCTTACTGCAGGCGACAAGACGGTGAGCACCCTCTCATTTAGTTGGAACAAGGTGGAGGGAGCAACGCAGTATGCATGTAAACTCTATACTGCTGACGGCACCTATGTGTGCGGCAATGTCGTGACGCAGACAAACTTCAATGCCACTGGTTTGCTTGCCAACACCGAGTATGTGCTCAAGGTGTGGGCTTATGCTGCCATCGATGGCGACAATAGTACGTCGCCCACTGTGGAGTTGACGGCTACTACCAATGACTACACACAGTTGGATCATGTGGCTGGCGTTACTTCAGGTTCGGCATCGGGTGTCGTTACCATCACATGGCCTGAGGTGGAGCATGCCACTGGTTATAGATATGAGATCTATGACTCCAACAACAATAAGGTTGTTTCGGACTCAACATCAACCAACAGTTTCTCCGAGGCTCTCGATTTCGGTACATACACCGTGAGCCTTGTTGCATGCAGCAGTGACGAAAACTATTCCGACTCAGAACCTGTCACATTCCAGTTTAAGTCTACCAAGGGCGAACTCTGGCGCCGTACGGGTACATACACCTGCGCTGCTCTTAACCAAACCTTCGAAGCCGAGATTGTGGCTTATCAGGACGGCACTTACGAGATATTCGGTCCTTACGGTGATGACACCTACTCTCTCAAGTTTAAGAAGGATCCTACTTCAAACACGCAGATTGTAATTACCAATGTAGATATAGACAGTTATGGTTACTATAATTTCTGGGTTTCTTCATCATATTGGTCTGCCGCATACTGCAAGAGCAATTACTCTCAGTTGACAGGTGATGCCGATGGCGGTGAATTGTGGTTCTGGAGTTATCTCTATGATGCTTCAAGCAACTCAGTAGGTTCGGGTTATGATGACTTCGTATGGGGCGGTGAAGAAGAGACTGGCGATGAGATTCCTTCTGACTGCAAGTCGGAGGTGAGTCCTCTGCTCACCACCACATGGTGGCAGTATGCTCCTTACAACAACCTCACTCCTACACTCGATGACGGTTCACATGCCGCTACGGGATGTATGGCCACAGCCTTGGCGCAGATAATGTATTATTACAAGTATCCTGCTGCCTATGCTGACGGCACTACCATAGACTGGGACAACATGTTGCCTACCTACACAGGAGTGGACTACACCGAGGCACAGGGCACAGCCGTGGCAACTCTCATGAGCAAGATCGGTGTGGCAGTGAACATGACATATGGCGCATCAAGTACATCATATGCCAGTGCCGTGGAGCGTGGCATACCGTCTGCCTTTGGATATAAGGTGAAATACTATGGCTATCGTGACTCGCCCACAGAGAAGGATGCCACCAAGTGGAAGAGTATCATCTTCCATGAACTCAGCGCCGGACATCCAGTGCTCTATGGCGGTACTTCATATAAGAACGGTACATCCAACGCATTCTCTCATGCCTTCGTTATCGACGGTTATAATGCCGAAGGTTTCGTACATGTGAACTACGGTTTCGGTGGCAACGGCGATGCGTGGGTGACCATCGACAAGATGTCCATGACCGGCATCTCCGGTTGGAGAGATGAGAACTTTGACACCTATCAGACTCTCACCGTCCTCCACCAGCCTGCCGATGGTGACATCGATTATGATTTGTAAAAGGTCACGCCCTTTGTGGCGTAAAGGTAACTATAGTAGGTGCAGCGTCCTCGCTGCACCCTTTTCAATTGCGAATTTCGCATAAGCGAGGGCAAAGAGGGGACGCTTCGCCTACTATAATTACCTTTGTTGCTTGCGTCAGTGAAAACTATTGTTACGCAAACAATTCCTTGAGCACGGCGAACGACTTCAGTTCGGGGAAGTTGGGGAGATGTAGGCGATAGTATTCCATAATCATCTCGGCGCACCTATTGCGGTCCACCCTCGACATCCTCAGCAGATGCATGGAGGAGAAAGTCATGCGCGCAAGCAAAGGCACGATGGAGGACTCCTTGGGCGCTACTGCTTTCCTGTGCATGGGAGCCATAGCAGAGAAAGTGCCGTCGGTGAGGTCAAACCAGTAGTCTGTGGAGTAGGTGTCGATGTTTGGGTATATGCCTATAAACTGCGACAACTTTGTCATAAACAGGATGTGGAAGTTGGAGAAACCCTCCTTGGCGGCATCAAGCCACTCTATGCTTTGCACAATATAGTCGAAGAGCACATAGTCCTTCTGCTCGTTTGTCAGCGCATGCCTTAGGAATTCCGCCAAGAACATTGATATCGACATCTTGTAGGGGTTGAATGCTATGTCGGTGGCGGGATAACTTATGCGTGCGTTTTTCACGGGATGGATGTCAGCATGAGGTTTTATCTCAAACTCCACCTCGATGATGCTTAGCGGTTGGAAACAATTGGCGAAACTGCCTTTCTTCCGTTTTGATGACGATGTGGAGAGAGTTAGCATACCATATTCGCGCGAGTATACATTTACGAATATTTTTGTCTCTCCATATTTTAGAGTATTTAGTACTATAGCCTCGGAACTGGTCATCATAATACATGCAAAATTACAAAAACCAACATTTTACACCAAAAATGTCTACTAAAATTTGGTGGGTTGGCATAAAAGTCGTACCTTTGCAACCGCAAAACTAAGCGACGGTCCCTTCGTCTATCGGTTAGGACGAGAGATTTTCATTCTCTAAAGAGGAGTTCGACTCTCCTAGGGACTACAATCTGTCATCTCGCAGATGATGCGATGTATAGCATGTTGGCCAATTGGTTTTATGCTTGATCAGGTGGCAGAGGATTTTTATTAATCCGCCAAGGGCAGTTTAGAAGACGCAAGACCCAAGGGCTTATCAACTTTTAAATTAATCAAACAAAATGGCAAACCACAAAGGTTCTTTGAAGAGAATTCGCCAGGACAAGGTGAAGAATCTTCACAACAGGTACTACGCTAAGACAATGCGTAATGCAGTGCGCAAGTTGCGTGCAATCACAGACAAGGAAGAGGCAGTGAAGCTTTATCCTGCAGTTCAGAAGATGGTAGACAAGCTCGCAAAGATTAATGTCATCCACAAGAACAAGGCTGCAAACATCAAGTCTGGTCTTGCTAAGCATATCAATAGCCTCTAATCGTATTGGAGATTATTTCGAAACACTTATATAAGCCACATCCTACTAATGGGTGTGGCTTTTTTTATAGCTTTTTGTGCTTGTATATTTCTCTATGTGACCTTTTTTTGTTATCTTTGCATGGATATATAAACAATTGAAATGGAAGAAAATCTGAACAGCGAGAGCACCGAGAAAAACTACACTGGTAGTAGCATTCAGGTGCTTGAGGGCTTGGAAGCAGTGCGCAAGCGCCCTGCCATGTATATTGGAGATATCAGCGAGAAGGGTCTTCATCATCTTGTCAACGAGACTGTCGACAACTCCATTGATGAAGCAATGGCTGGATATTGCACGGATATAGAAGTGACAATCAATGAGGACAACTCCATAACCGTGGAAGACAACGGTCGTGGTATTCCTGTCGACGAGCATCCTAAGATGCACAAGTCTGCCCTTGAAGTCGTTATGACTGTGCTTCATGCCGGCGGTAAGTTTGACAAGGGTTCATATAAGGTTTCCGGCGGTCTCCACGGTGTGGGTGTGAGTTGTGTGAACGCTCTTTCCACCCACATGCTTTCACAGGTATACCGTGACGGCAAGATTTATCAGCAGGAATATGAGAAGGGAAAGCCTCTCTATCCAGTAAAGGTTGTTGGCGAGACCACCAAGCGCGGTACACGTCAGCAGTTCTGGCCTGACGGTTCGATATTCACCACTACCGTTTATCAGTGGGATATCGTTTCGCGTCGTATGCGTGAGTTGGCATTCCTCAATGCAGGCATAAAGATTACACTCACCGATCTGCGTCCTGATGCAGATGGCAAGACACGCACCGAGGTATTTCATGCCAAGGACGGTCTGAAGGAGTTTGTGCGCTATGTGGACCGCCACCGCACTCATCTCTTCGACGATGTCATCTATCTGAAGACAGAGAAGCAAGGGGTGCCCATCGAGGCCGCTATCATGTATAATACTGACTATAGCGACAACGTACATTCCTATGTCAACAATATCAACACCATAGAGGGTGGTACTCACCTGCAGGGATTCCGCACGGCTCTCACCCGTACGCTGAAGGCATATGCCGAGAATGATCCCGTGATATCAAAGCAGATAGAGAAGGCAAAGATAGAAATCTCTGGTGAAGACTTCCGCGAAGGACTCACTGCTGTCATCTCCGTGAAGGTGGCAGAACCACAGTTTGAGGGACAGACAAAGACAAAACTTGGTAATACCGAGGTGGCAGGTGCTGTGCAGCAGGCTGTGGGCGAGGCTCTCAACAACTATCTCGAGGAGCATCCTGGTGAAGCAAAACTCATCTGCGACAAGGTGGTGCTTGCAGCCACAGCACGTATCGCAGCAAGAAAGGCTCGCGAGAGTGTGCAGCGCAAGAACTTCATGACAGGTGGTGGTCTGCCAGGCAAGTTGGCCGACTGTTCCAACAAAGACCCGAAGACATCAGAGATATTCCTTGTCGAGGGAGACTCCGCAGGTGGTTCGGCAAAGCAGGGACGTGACCGCTACACTCAGGCCATCCTGCCTCTCCGCGGTAAGATTCTTAATGTGGAGAAGGTGCAGTGGCACAGAGTATTCGAGGCAGAGTCGGTGATGAATATCATCCAGAGCATAGGAGTGCGCTTCGGTGTGGAAGGTGAAGACTCCAAGGAGGCTAACATCGACAAACTCCGTTACGACAAGATTATCATCATGACCGATGCCGACGTCGATGGTTCACACATCGACACACTTATCATGACACTCTTCTATCGCTTCATGCCACGTGTCATCCAGGAGGGTCACCTCTATATAGCAACTCCACCGCTCTACATGTGCAAATACAAGAAGATAGAGGAATACTGCTATACAGACCAGCAGCGCCAGATGTTTATCGACAAGTATGCCGCAGGCGACGAGGGCGCAGTGCATACTCAGCGCTACAAAGGTCTTGGTGAGATGAACCCCGAACAACTTTGGGACACCACCATGAATCCTGAGACACGTCTCCTCAAGCAGGTGACCATCGAGAATGCTGCCGAGGCTGACGAGATTTTCTCCATGCTTATGGGTGATGATGTGGAGCCACGTCGTGTCTTCATCGAGCAGAATGCTACATATGCCAATATCGATGCATAGAAAGCAGATACTGACAATAATAATATTACAAATAGCAAGCCTCCTGAACGTATGCGCTCAGGAGGCTTTGTGTTCATGGCTGTCACCTCCTACTGTGGAGGTTGGCAGACAATATCTCTTCCGTCGTGATTTCCTTCCCTCGTCAGATGTAGGTGAGGCTAATGTCAGCATATCCTCCAACGGACCTTTCCGCCTCTTTGTCAACGGTAGGGTAGTGTGCTCTGTATATGATGCCGACAACAATAAGACCTATAATGTTGATGTCAGCGACTATATGTGCAATGACTCCAATACGGTGGCGGTGTGGTGTGCTCCTGATGTGAACTTGCTTCCTGATGATAGTAGCAAGCAAATGCTGGCTCTATGCTTTTATGGCAAATATGCCGATGGCAAGCCCTTCTCTTGTGCTACAGACTCTTCGTGGCTATGTGCCCCATCTCCCGCCTTGTCTTCTGCTGATGGAGAACTTGTTGATGCGAGGGAGACGATAGATGACTGGAATATGCGCACTCTTCCCCTGCAGATGAAATGGACTAATGTCAAGCAGACGGGGATATTATGGACGGATGTATGGTCTTTATATAATGCCAGAAAAATCTCCGACTATAATATAAAGGTGATAAAACCGACATCCTTTGATGTGGATGATGATGGAACGACCGTCACTTATAATTTCGGCAAACCATTTTGGGGAACGTATCGCATCACAGTGCGTGATGCCAAGCGAGGAGAAAGGATATTTGTTGACGGTTCGGAGTATGTCTGCCGTGGCGTCCTTGACGAACAATTTGTTGGCAGGCTCGTGCACAAAGGAATAAGGAAAGTTGTAATCACGGGTGACAACAAGTTCCGTAAGTCACATGTCGTAAAAGTCGAGGGAATCGCAGTTAGCCCTTTTATTTGAAGCCCTGTTTTATCAATTCCTCTGCCACTTGTTCCAGTTCGGCATACCACTCAGCGCCAAACCTGCGGGTGAGGGGTTCCTTGAGAAATTTGTATACGGGCATATTCAGGGCTTTGCCCTTTTCGCGAGCATCACGACATATGTCCCATTTGTGATAGTTGAGACCCACCATACCGTTTGACATCTTCTTCTCACGGATAGGGTAGAGGCTGCAACTGATAGGTTTACAGAAACTGCTCTTGCCTTCGCGATAGGCAGACTCCAAGGCGCACAGACAACAGTCCTTGACAGTTTCACCATCCCACTTCAGGTCTTTATAACAAGTGAACACGCAGTCTTTGCCGTTGACGATACTTGTCACGAGGTCACCGTCGCGGTCATTGTAGACCACTCCCTGGCGTTCTATCACCGACTGTGCCGAAGCAGAGAGTCCGCTCCACACGATATCAGCAGACTGCTCAATGTCGGCAATCTCGTCAAACTCTACAGGTGCGCCAGCATCACCCTCCACGCAACAAATGCCCTTGCATTTGCTGAGGTCGCAGCAGAATTTCTCCGTTATTATGTCAGTCGATATGAGTACGTTTCCTATTTCCAGTATCATCAGTGTCTTGTGCTTTTTTCTTGTCACCACTCTATGGGTGACAGGTTATTGGTTGCGAGATATTCATTGCAACGCGAGAAATGATGGTTGCCAAACCATCCTCCGCGGTTGGCTGACAGCGGTGATGGGTGCACCGACTCCAACACGAGGTGCTTGTTGCTGTCTATGAGGCTCTTCTTACTCCTTGCATAACCGCCCCAGAGGATGAATACCACATGCTCCTTATTGTCAGACACTGCCTTTATCACAGCGTCCGTAAAAGTTTCCCATCCTTGTTTCTGGTGCGATCCTGCCTGGTGCTCACGCACGGTCAGCGTAGCGTTGAGCAATAGTACTCCCTGCTGTGCCCATCGGCGCAACGAACCGTTATAGCGTCTTATGCCCATTCCCATAGCCACCTGCGACAGTTCGGGAACTCTGCCCGTATCCGCCTTCACCTCCTTGAAAATATTTATCAATGACGGTGGCAGTTCCATACCATCCTTCACTGAGAAGCACAGTCCCTCGGCTTGCCCGGGTCCGTGATAAGGGTCTTGTCCGATGATGACCACGCGAACATTGTCAAACGGGCAAAGGTTGAAGGCATTGAAAATCTCCTTGGCAGGAGGATAACACTTGTAGGTGGAATATTCATGGTGTACAAAACCAGTGAGTTTGACAAAGTAATCCTTGTCAAACTCACCGTTAAGTATATCAGCCCATGAAGGGTGGATGTCAACTTTCATCTTCTTGCAGACCTTTTGCAGTAAATGCTGCTTAGTCGCAGATGAGGTTCTCACCTGTCATGTCAGCTGGCTGCTCCAAGCCCATGATGTGGAGGATGGAAGGAGCCACGTCTGCCAAGCGAC
>CAVKNF010000017.1:0-23525 GCA_963657415.1 bacterium
ATGAACTGGAAAAGAGAACTGGTATCGATTTCTTCTGCAACCTGCCCGACAACATAGAGAACAGCGTAGAAGCGATGAACTCGCCCATAACGTGGGGACTGCAATAAATGTGGGGACTGAGCACACTATAATGGCGAACCACGTTTCTTCGAGGTCATCGGCATCGTTGCCGACCGCATAACCATCTCTTGCGAAGGTGCCACCGATGCCCAGTCATCCGAAACTGCTTACAACCGCATAGCAGTCATGACCGTCACCGAGTAAACATTGTCAGCATAACTGTTATATTACAAAGGAACTGATATCAGACTTCAATTAAGAATCTGTTATCAGTTCCTTTTTTTATACATCATTGTTGATGTGTGTGGAAGTTTCATTTTTTACACACACATATTAGATTTTCACCAAAGAATGAAGACAACAATGATATTGTCTTGATGGTAAAATTGTGTTGTCCACATAACCATTTAGTCACCTCACTTGGGCGCTTACCTAATGCCTGTGCAAATTGTAATTTAGACAAGCCCCTTTCCTGCATCAGTTCATAGATACGATTGGAAATATCGAATTCCAAAGACACTTCTTGCTGAATAGCCGGATGCGTGCTTGCCAACATTTCATCAAAAGAATTCTTTATCGCTTTCATATGTCAAAAGTATTATTTGATTCTATTGTGTTCTCAGTTACCACTATTGAGCCGTCTTTCACGCCTTCATTAATGAGCCTATCAAAATTTTGAAGGTTAATAACATAACCTTTCAGTGTATCATCTTGGTTGTATGTACGCGTGTTTTTTATTCCTCCATTACCCAATATCAGAATCTTGTCTGACATTCTAAGGCAATATAGACGCAAGCGAGATTTCAAAACCGGCAAAGCACAGACTCTGTCATTCATCTTTCCTTCAGGACGAAAGAAACGTTCAAATGCACCAAAATCTGCAATGCGTCCAATTATATTTAGTAAGCGTTCAAAGTCTTCATTATAAACTGTTTCATCCTTAAACTTTGCATAGAAACGTTCAAACTCGCTCTCGCTCTCAGATAAAAATTGTATAGAATACAATGTACAGTTCTTTGCAGCCTTTACTAGTCTTATCTCTGCGTCACTCATAATATTATTATATCTTGTAATGCAAAGATACTATTGTTATTTTACTTATAAATAAATTATGTATTCTTTTTGTGTTAAAAATATCTACTTTGTCTAGTTGTGTCATAAAGCCACGATTACGAACATCCATAGATTGGCACAAAGAAACACCTTTGCAATATGAATGTAACCAACGGTTAATACTGACGTAACAGTTGCGTAACAACATCTCATGAACTTTGCACTAGCAAAAAGGCAAGTAATAGTTATTATGAGATTCAAACTGTTGATGGTTGCGGCATGCCTGTCTGCTACGGCATGGGCACAGACTGAAGGAGAGAAAAAGGAGAACTATCCCGTGGAGGTTCACGGCACAGTACGCTCCAAGTATGAATATCAGACGGAAGAGGGCGAAGGCCGCTTCGAGGTGCGCAATGCGCGCATCAATGTGGAGGGCAAACTCTCTGACGTGATAAGTTACAAAGCGGAGATTGATCTCTGCGACGAGGGTACGATAAAGATGCTCGATGCCTACACACGACTCAAACCAGTAGATGACTTCGCGTTCACAATAGGTCAGTTTCGCGTACCGTTCACCATCGATGCCCACCGTTCACCACACAAACAATACTTCGCCAACCGCTCATTCATAGCCAAGCAGGTGGGCAATGTGCGCGATGTCGGTGCGGCTGTGGCGTATACTCTTGATGCTGGCTTCCCCATAATCCTTGAGGCAGGCATCTTCAATGGTTCGGGACTTACCAACCAGAAGAACTACTGGACCAAGGAGGTGAACTATTCCGCCAAGGCGCAGTTCTTGTTCCCCAAGGATTTCAACCTCACTCTTAGTGCGCAGAAGATTAAGCCAAGCGTCAGCATCATGATGTATGATGCAGGTGCTTACTGGGACAACGGCAATTGGCACGTAGAGGCAGAATATCTTTACAAACGTTATGCCAACCATGCCTTCAAGGATGTGCACGCCTTCGACTCATTCATCAGTTATGGCATTAAGACCCGCAAAGGACTCATCCAGCGCATAACACCTCTGGTGCGCTATGACTTCATGACCGACCATAGCAACGGCACTATGGACGACGACGGCAATCTCACTATCAATGACTACAAGCGCCAACGCATCACTGGCGGTGTCACTCTGAGTCTGAAGAAACCATTCATCAGCGACATCCGTCTCAACTACGAGAAATATATCTATCGTGATGGCGCTGTAGCCCTGCCATCAGAGAAGGACAAGATAGTCGTGGAGTTTATGACAAGATTCTAAAAATCCTTTCAGGTGGGAATTAATAGCCGCCCACCTTTACTAAGATTCTGACATAAATTGAAGGAAGAGGGTGCGTGGATGCATCCTCTTCTTTCTATTTATAGAAATTCTCCGATAGTGTTGCTGTATACATTGCCGTAGTTGGAGGCATTGATTATGGATACATGCGAACCTATCGTGTTGATGTATAATTTATAGTATAGGTCACGAAGACTTATGTTGGGATTTTCTGCCAAACAATCTTGTAATGTCAAAGTAAACCTATTCGTCATCCACATCTCCATACTTTCATTGTAGACATCAGGTTTGGAGGTTTCGTTTGTCTTTGCCGCCGTTAGCGCAAGCATGCCGGGGGTTCCGTTTATAACTTCAAAGACGCTGTTGGCATGGCACGTCTCCACGAAGCACAGCAACTTTCTGAAGCAATGGTTACTATGTGCTTCATTAAACATATCCAACGCCATTTCGCGTGTCAGTCCCGTCTTCTCATCAAGCCAGTTGAGTTGACCTACCTCGCCATGACCGCTCCAGAATAATAGCACGTTGTCGTCGGCATCCGCAGAAATCACAGACTTTAGTTTGTCGCTGCTCCTGCCACACAATATATCTTTGAGGTCCGCAGGACTGATGTCACTCGGGTGATAGTCCACATGCACATCAGTATATAGATTTTCACCTCCGATACGTACGGCAATATTGCCAGGATTTTTGTTGTTTGAATTGTAGGCTATGTCATCCTCGGCAATCAGTACGATATGGTCGTCGTCATATCCGTGTTTCTTCAGAAACTGATACATGTAGAGCACATCTGCTTGATGGCGGTAGTTCTTCCATCCTGATGATGAGGCCACCAACAGAGCCCACTTCTTGTCGAGTGCTGGATAATTAAAGTACCAACCATCCTCGTCAGGTTCCTGAAAGTTGCTCGATTTCCATTGCCAGTTGGCAAATGATGACGAAGTGTGGGCAGAACCGTCATTTGATATGTAGTCGAGTATGACATACTGACCGTCATAGATTTTAAAAAGGGTGTATGTACTCGACAACACATTGGTGTAGACATTTTTGTCGAAATTCAAATCGCCCGACACACCTTTTAGGTCAGGTTCTTTCCCTTCAGCAAGCATCGACACAAACTCGCGCATACTGTCCGTCGAAGGAGAATAGACATACTCGTCACGTCCGTCCACAAGAACCTTTATAGCCTCATTGAGCGATCGTAATTGCCTCGTGTTTTGAATGAACAGCGAATAGCCTATCATTGTGGCAGCGTCATACACTTGCGCCTCACCGCTAATAGGGCTGTCATTGTACATTTTGTTGTAGCGCACATAGTAACCGCTTGACGGCGATGCTCCTATGGATACGCCCTCCAGACCTTCCACAGACTTGCCAAACTTATTGATGACATTTGTGCTATAGGCAATATCTGCGTAAAGACAACGCGGAGGCACCTGCTCGCCAGACTCAGCCTGCTTGTTCATCACGTCTTCTATCACTCCAATGTCGTCAATATTGTTAGGCACGCAGATGACAAAATCTGCTCCCGACTCAGCAGCCTCTTCTGCAGCCTCCCTTATGCTACTATCGGCATAGTCGCAGAAGTAAGGTATTTCCATCCCCATTTCTTCTGCCTGAAATCCAAACCAGTCGGTAAATGTCTTGCCATACAGGGAATTGCTGTTGGCTATGAGTGTCACACTCTTCGCTCCACTGGTGTAAGCGATAGACAATAGTGTTTCACACTGCGAAATGTCTGTCTCGGTAAGTGCCCACAGGCATTGTGCGGGCGAATAGGCTCTGATGAGTTCTTCTGTGGTAGCAAGGGTGAAGAAAGGTTTGAGAATGGCCGAACGGCAAAATTTGTATGCCATACTCCTTGCATGATCGGAATAGCGTCCGCCTATTACCGCCACGATATCGTCTCGCTGAGCAAGTTGCTCCGACAGACTGTCAAGGTTTGCAGAGTCTTCGTCATACCACTCATATTCCAGATTTATACCTATTTCCTGTCCATCAAATGCTTCCCTAAGGTCTTTTGAACACTGGCTGAGAGTCCTTATCCAATGTTTGTCGTCTCCATTCTGCATAGGAAGCACTACTGCCACCTTCTTGGTTATCCACTCGGTGTTATTGGTGTTGCTGCTCTGCGTATTGTCGTCGGAACAAGAAGCCAAGGCAAGTGTCGTAATTAGTGCGACGATAAAAAATCTAATTATTCTCATACTCCTTCTCCTTCTTTATTGCTGCAGACTTTATTTCATCGATGTCCACACCATAGTCTTCCAAGTTGATGTTAGCTTTCTTCCATTCCGTGTAGCCATCTTCCAGACCATATGTAGCATGCTGGGGCAAAGTTTCTCCCGATGCCCATCTTGTAAGCCATGAACTGAACACTGAGTCTATATTCTTTGTCATGCTGCCGAGAAGTTGGCTGCACAAATTACTCTGGTCAACATCTATTCCTACGGTAAAAATGTTGTTCGGGTTTTCTCGTATATAGTGGAATACTCCCATAATGGAACCACCCATGATAGGGAATATGAAGTTGTAGTCTTGTGCCCAACTGTGCATCATATTGTATGTGGAGTCAGGCATGTTGTATCCGTTGTATGTGTCGGAGAGATACTTTTTTGCAATCTCTGCGTCTTTGTTGCCATAGTCTCTATATCCAGCAGTGAATCCGTCAGTTGCAGATGCCGTTATGGAGTCTCGTGAGTTCCCTAACACTACAAGTGGAGTAAGATTGAGTTTTGCTGCTATAGCGCCTGTTATATATGATGTGCCATAGAGTGACAACATGAATGTGTGCACACCATTAATGTCAGATTTACTGCTTTCGAAGAGCAGCACGCTGTTTGACTGGTCGTCAAGAGTGAAACTAGAAAGGTCTTTATTTATTATGTCATTATATATAGAATTTGCCAACACAAGAAGACGTTTCTTATATGCAAGAGAGTCGTTCTTCCATGAGGCAATAAGTTTTAGAGCCTCGGTCATGGATGTGGGGTTGACGTATATTACTTTAGAGTCTTTCAGCTTATCGCTGCCGATGCAGTCAAGAAGTCCGCTGTATATAAGGTCATTGTAGCCATTATCGCCCCAAGAGTCGGGACCGAACAACACATATATCTCTTTGTCTTGTCCTGAAGGGATAATAATATCTGATGATTGCGTGCATGCCCACACGACATGCACGCAAACTATCAATGTAATAAGTGCCTTCAGTTTACTCGCCATTCTTTTGGCAAATTAGAAATATTATTTTATTCTACTACAGACAGTCCGAAAGCCTGAATCAGCAGATATCTTTTTTTACCCCTTTTATTTAAGGGTGTGGTAGTTGACATATCAGAATCCGACAATCTGATGGCATATATACTGCCGTACCATGTGTAGTCATTAATCCAATAGTAAGCACCTTTATCAAGAGGGAGACCTGCCTTATCGAAATAGCCTTTGTATGTATCCCAGTCAGACTTCATAATGTCACTCGCTGTTCTTGCCAATGAGGGGCTTGCAAAGTGTTTGCAAGCTGATATACCAACTAAATGTGCCTTGAGGCTTGTATGTACAAAAAGACCTGCCTTTCCATAACTTGCCTCTCTGATGCAGACCCAGTTCTGCATGCCTTCCTCCCAGGCTTCAAACTGCTCTATGTCGCCTACATTGTATGGAGAATAGGCTTCGTAGTTCTCAGGCCAAGCGGAAGTCTTGATAAACTTCACCTTGCTGAAATGCTTCATCACTTTGTCGTGGGCAAAAGTCATCTCGGCAATCGTCGGACCATTGTTGTCTGTTACTGTGAAATATACGGTTTCTTTTGTTGTATTAGTAGAGTCCTTCAAATCCGCCTTGAGATTTTGTGTTGAAGGAGTTGCTTCCACTACTTTTGTGTCAGGCGAAAGCCAACTCTTGAATGTTTCCTGAGCATCGTTAACATTCTCCACTCCGACTGTAAGTTCAGTAGTGTCAGCACTATTGAATGGTATACCTGTGACGCGCTGCACCATCTTGCCCACAGAGTCAATCTCTACGATATTATTCTGCAAGAATTTCACTTGGTCAAATGAGGTGACAGTTTCAGATTCCTCTTCATCAGTTGTGTTGTGATAGTCGTCGGAAGAACATGAGGTGAATGACGCCATGCTGACCGCAGCCATCGCTGTAAACAAATATTTGAGATTCTTCATCTTCTTATGTGTTTTAAAATTATCTTGTTGTTAGTGATTTCTCTCGGTTTGATTCTTGATTAATTCTGTGAAAGTCCGAAAGCCTTAATCTGTATGAAGTAGTGGTCTGGATGCTTGAATACAATGTGAAACCAGTCTACATTTCCATCAGACAATCTTATGGCATAAACCCCAGCTCCCCAGCTCCAGTCGTTTATCCAGTAGTACTCGCCACTCTTGAGTTCGCGATTTGTCTGTTTGAAATAACCAACCCAAGAAGTCCAGTCTCTTTGCAAAATTTTTGAAGCTTCCTTTGCAAGTCCTACATTTGCGAAGTTATAAATATATGATGTTCCCCAATATCCGTGGTAACTACTTATATACATGAGCATACCTGACTGACCTTGCTTAGCCTCTCTGATACATACCCACTTCTGCATGCCGTCATCATAGGTGTCGAATTCCACCAGGTCACCAAGACTGTGTCTTGAGTAACCACCGTTCTCTGGCCATGCTCCGCTTTTGATGAATTTCACCTTGCTGAAATGCTTCATCACCTTGTCGCTGTCGAATGTCATTTCAGCTATGGTTGGTCCGTCACCTGTCACAGCCTTGAAATGCGCTGTTTCCTTCACCTTGTTGTTCGCGTCTTTCAGTGGAGCGTCATAGTCTGTAGCTGATGACGTTGTCTTAACCTCTGTGTCGGGAGACAGCCAACTCTTAAACAATTCTGTTGCCTCGGCTATGTCTTCCACGCCAACTGACAATTCCGTCGAGTCTGCAGAGTTGAGCTTGCAGCCGTTGACACGCTGCACAAAATTGCCCACAGAGTCCACCTCCACGATATTGTTCTGAAGATATTTCACCTGGTCATATGATGTGACATGGCCAGTCTCAGATGTTGTGTTCTCGCCGTAGTCATCTGATGAACAAGAAGCAAACATTGCGCCAGCAACGATGGCCATCTGCAAGAACATGATATTTGTCTTAATCATTTTCATGAGTTAAATATATTAGATGATGGTTGTATTTTATCATTTGTTTATGACTGCCTTGAGTATGTTGAGAGTCTTCTGGATGATTTGGTCACCACCTATGTGGTTGACTCCTACGCTACCCATATTCTGCAAAGTGTTTATAGCCTGCTTGTTCTTACACTTCTCTGCATAAGCTGTCAGCTCGTTGTATTTTGCAGACAGATTAGATCCGTTTATAGTGACAATCTTTGGCATGAAGCGCTGGGTGAATATGTAGGTGCGTCCACCTGACTTGAATGTCACGTTGACTAGTACTACGAAGTCTGGCACTTCACCATTGTATATAGTACTTGACTCATCTGTTACCTTATATGGCAGGTATACCTGTGGCTGCAGAATGAAATTCTTTCCCTCGCCAGTCATCTTGTTTCCGTAGTAGTAGTAGTCGGCACCATCTTGCTTATACACCTTACAGTTCTCGGATGTCTCGCCAAGTTCTTTGCAGATGAAATTGGTGTGTGGCAACTGCAGGTATTTTGTCTTACGGCGTGAAGACAATGACTGGTATACATTTCCCATGCTCTCGCCTTCCTTTATTACCTTCATGTGCGGGCGGTTAAGATTCAGCAGCTTGGCATACTTGGCAGTGTGTCCTTTGGCGACGTCGGGATAGACACCATAGTCGCATGTCACCTTCACATCGTTTACATCAGGGAATACGTCCTTGTTGATGTTAAGTTTTATGCTCGTAGGGTCAAGGAAGTATACATTGCGCAGGTGATATTCAGCCACATTCTGATTGCTGTATGTGCTGTCTGCGTTCATGTACAGGTTGAAGTGGTGCACGTCACCCAGCAGTCTGTCGTCAACAAGATATATGACGGGGTCTTCTGCAAGACTCCACACACCCTGTCCCATATGTGAGTTGTAGTCAGCGAAATTGGTTACATCGATTGTCAATGGCGCCACCTGGTTTGCAGCCAGGCTGCTGATATATCCTTGCAGGCTGATGTCGCCGGTCATGCTCATCTCGATTTTGCCAGGCATGGAGTCGACGAGATGCTCTTCGTATTTGTTTTGGAGCATGTAGTCCAAAGCATATGCCGCAATGTTGCATGCAGACGAAGCATAGCGGAAATAAGTGCTTACTGAACTTCCTGTCAGTTGTTTCTCGATAGATGTGAGACATGAATTCTGCACATCTCCCAAAGAACCGGCTGCCATCTTCAGCAGACTGCTCACACCGCTTGATGATGATGCTGTCTGCTCTGCTGTGGAGTATTTCCCAGAGATGTTGGCAGAGAGTGTACCGTCCAAATTCACCTTCTGGTTAAGTTCTGTCTTACATCCGAATGTCATCTCTTCCCTTGACTTTATCCAACTGTTTTCTGTTGGTGAATAGGCGGACATGTCTATATCAAAGGCTGTCCATCCCTTGATGAGTGTCGATGAAGACAATGAGCAGTATGTGTTGTAGAAAGACTTGAACGTGATGGGTAACGTAACGTTATCAGCCAGCATGTTCATGTTGGTTTTTACATTGCTGTGGCTGCTTGGTATGGCATATTGCAGCGAATGGTAGAACGGATATTTGTTGCCTTGGGATAATGAACCCAAATTCACTTCAAATGAATATTTCGAACCTGTTGTCGATGCGTCAGTCACATAGTAGAACACTCTCAATGTGCCGAGATATTTGTTGTAGAGTGCAAAATAGTTGCAGTCATCCAGTGACTTTGAGTTAAGTGTGCTGAATGCCATTTCCCATCCGTCGCTCTTTTTTATGTCGCGACGTATGTAATCTGGAAGTGTTGTCACAACACTTGAAGCCCATGGCAGTGCTACTTCCAATTGTTGACCACGGGAGTAGATATATGTTGACGTTAGATCTTCCCAGTCGGTGACGAATTTGTCATTTGAATTGCTTGTGTCGTTGAAACGCAAAGCTGTTGTCAGAGTAAGTGTCACCCTGTCGTTGTTTTCGGAAACCAACACTACATCTCCCTTGCTCCTTGTGTTGGGCGCGCTGCGCTCAATTGTCATGCGCAATACTGGGTGATCGTTGACGGTACTGTCTTTCACGGTTTCCACTTCTACCCAGTCAGGAGTTGACTCTATGACCTTGACTGGTGATGTGATGCTGTCGAGCACCACGGTCATGATGTCATTGCTGTTGGGGATGTTGAGTTGGTAATGGTAGGTGCCAGGCAACTTGCTGTTGTCAATGTCGGTCTTGTCTGAGCACGATGACAACGAAAGTCCCATGGCTGTAGCTGTAACGGCTGCTATAGCCAAGATGTAAAGTTTCTTTTTCATAGTCTTACGATTATGTCATTTGCAACGTAGACATCATTGTGCAAAGTTAAGGAAATTTTTGTTAATAATGTCGCTTTCTTCGTTTTTTTATAGGTTCCATGACGGATTGACTCTTAGGTACAAGCCGAAGGCAAAACTTGACTCGTCAAGCCCCTTGGAGTGCACTTTGTATGTCTCGAGCAATGCTCCGAGGGTGTAGCGGTCGGCAAAGGTGCGGTGGTAGTCGAGGTTGAAATATCCTGTCTGTCTGCCGTCGAAACGTTTCTTGTCTTCTCTAATGCTGGCAGTGGAGAAGAATGGACTACCCAATAATGTGACGAAGTCGCTTGGCGCATGGAAATAGCCCAGAGTGAGTGACAGGCAGTCAAGGAGTTGCATGTTGCCTTCGGCATGATAGGCGATGCCCGAGTCAAAAGGCCACAGTTTGCCAGCCTGCTGATAGCAACCGAGAATGTTTGCAGATGCTCCGTATGAGTTTATGATATTGCCAGAGGGCTTCTCGCCCGATGTCCAGTTGATGCCCAGTGAACCATTGCATATGGTCTGCACGCCAAGGTTGAGTTCAGGGAGGTCTTGTTCGCCACCGCGATGCTGCGCCAATATGTTGAGGCCGATGTTGAGGTGGCTGTTGAGTCGTTGCCTTCCCGTAATTCCCACGATGAAGGCTTCCTGGTGAGTGTCCTCCTTAAACTGATAGCTTTGCCAGTTTACCCACACGTCCATATTGAATCCTTTGTGGTTGATCAATATCTGCGCTCCCATCTCAGGGTCGGCACTCATCACCTGCTCCTTATTATATAAAGGTGTGATGATGCCGTGGTTGATGTCGCCATAGATATCGCCGAGCACCACCGACACATCCTTCATTTTCGCCTGTGCCCTTAGCCATGGCAATATGTGTACACCGTCTTGATATTGGTTGCCCTTCCACTTGCCGATGTCGTGATATGCATAGTTTGGATATTTGTTTGCTCCGTCGAAGAACAGTCCGTGGGCACCGAATTCCAAGTGTATGTTTTTGTTTGGATCGTATTCTAGTTTTGGCCTTACCCATGCACCGGGCAACGAATAGCCGTCGGTCATCTCCGAACTGTATTCATTGTCGCGGAAGAAGGCGAGGGCGTCCACGGCAATGCGCAGAACGCCTGTGCTGTCGGCATCGGCAAGCGATTGCTCAGTAGCGGCTGCGGTTTGTTGTACTCCAGCAAGAATCATGCCGAGTGAAAGAAGTGTTACTTTCAGGTTCATGTATGTTTTTTTTATCCGTAAATCTTGCTTACTATGAAGTTGACGAAAGTCTTGGGCAACAGTTTGTTGAGAAATGAGAAGAGGTGATATTGCATACCTGTGGTGTTATATATCCATGGATTTCTGCAAGTTGCCATAGACAGTATCTTGTGTGCTATCTGTTCCGATGACAGACCGTGTTGCTCGTCATGCTCCATTGTTGCCACGGCGCGGTTCATCTTCGTGTACACCTCGCTTCCCGCTATGCTCTTTGCGCGTGCGGAGGTGAAATTTGTCTTCACGTCGCCCGGAAGCATGCAGCACACGGATATGCCGAAGGGTGCCACCTCGTTCTTGAGCGCGCAGGCAAGACTGTTGATGGCTGCTTTAGAAGCGGAATAGAATCCCTGAAAGGGGATGGGGAACTCGGCGGCAAGACTGCTCACGAATATTATCCTTCCTCGTTGCGCCTCACGCATATATGACAGCACAGCCTGAGTGATGTTTACCGCTCCGAAGAAGTTGACGTCAAACTGGCGCTTAGCCTCATTGATGTCAGTAAACTCTATGGCTCCCGATATTCCCATGCCGGCATTGTTTATAAGTAAGTCTATCTTGCCCGTCTCGTCGATGATGGTCTTTATGGCCTTATTGCACACGTCGCGGTCGGTCACGTCGCAGTCGATATGACTTATGCTGCCGTTGTCCTTTCCGCGTCGTGACAGTTCGTAGACTTTATATCCTTTGTCGGCAAACAGCCGTGCTGTCACCTCGCCTATGCCCGAACTGCCGCCAGTAATCACTAATGTTTTCATTGCCTTGTTATCCATATTTCCCACAAAGGTATAAAAATAATATTTTCTCTTTACATTAAATAGCCTTAAAATATAAGAAACATTCGGTAATATGAACAAAAAGTACTAACTTTGCCTTGCAAAGTCGGTGGCAGACATTGTCTGGTGCCGTGAATAAAGGTGCGAGTTATTATACATTATTTAATATTATAAAGATATTATGGTAGATTACAAATCAATTGGCCTTGTCAACACCAAAGACATGTTCGCAAGAGCCGTAGATGGCGGTTATGCTATTCCAGCATTCAACTTCAACAACCTCGAGCAGCTTCAGGCTATCATCTCTGCAGTTTCAGAGTTGAAGAGCCCTGTTATCCTGCAGGTTTCCAAGGGTGCGCGCAACTATGCCAACGCTACTCTTCTCCGTTACCTCGCTGAGGGTGCTGTAGCTTATGCTAAGGAGCTTGGCTGCAACCATCCTGAGATCGTGCTTCACCTCGACCACGGTGACAGCTTCGAGCTCTGCAAGGACTGCGTAGACATGGGCTTCTCTTCAGTTATGATCGACGGTTCTTCTCTTCCTTACGAGGAGAATATCGCTCTGACAAAGAAGGTCGTAGAGTATGCACACGCTCACGACGTGTCTGTAGAGGCTGAGCTCGGTGTCCTCGCTGGTGTTGAGGATGACGTAGTAGCTGAGGAGTCTCACTACACAAAGCCAGAGGAAGTTATCGACTTCGCTACACGCACAGGTTGCGACTCTCTCGCTATCTCTATCGGTACATCTCACGGTGCTTACAAGTTTAAGCCAGAGCAGTGCACACGTGACCCAAAGACTGGTCGTCTTGTGCCTCCACCACTTGCTTTCGACGTGTTGCATGAGATCGAGCAGAAGCTCCCTGGATTCCCAATCGTTCTCCACGGTTCTTCTTCAGTACCACAGGAGTATGTTGACATCATCAACAAGTACGGTGGCAACCTGCCTAATGCCGTAGGTATACCTGAGGAGCAGCTCCGCGAGGCTTCTAAGAGCGCTGTTTGCAAAATCAACATCGACTCTGACTCTCGTCTGGCTTACACTGCAGGTGTTCGCGAGACTCTCGCTCTGCACCCAGACTACTTCGACCCACGTCAGTATGGCAAGGTGGCTCGTAACTACATGACAGATCTCTACAAGCACAAGGTAACTGATGTGCTCGGATCTGACAACAAGCTCGCTAACTGCGACTAATCAGCCGTTTCAGCATAACACATGCTGTAATAAAAAATAATAGGGGTGTCCTTTGCGGGGCATCCCTATTTTTTAATTTACGAAAGTTTTTTGTGCTCAATGATATTTAGTGACGGTAAAAAATAACTTGGTACGATTTGAGTCATGATAAATATTTGTTACTTTAGTCTTTCCGGCTCATCTTTTTTCACCGTCACTTATACACCGAGAATAATGTTTGCATCAATTCCCAACTTGTGGTTAATCTTGCGGGCTACATTTAGTGTAGGCTCGCATCTTCCAGAGAAATAATCGCTGATGCGTGATGGACTTACTCCTAACAACTCAGACAGTTTGGTCTGATTTAATCCCATCTCATACATTCTGAGCTTTAGAATATCTACCAATGAAGGCATCTTTATAGGGTAATGCTCATCTTCGTATTCTGAAACCAATTCGGTGAGCAAATCAAGTTCTATAACATTCTTGTCTGTTTTTGGAGTATCATCGTTCACCAATGGCAAGAGTTCCTCTATTCTTGCCATCGTCGCATCATATGCATTCTTGTCTTGAATCTTTGCCATACTGTTTATATGTTTTTAGCATCAATCTTGTCATATTCGGCATGAGTGCCTATAAATCTGATGAGAATGGTTTTTATAGTAAATTTGATAACAACAATCAGTCTATAGTCATTACCTTTTATATTAAATACGTAGTGCTGGTTGCCTACGCTGTCAACACTGTTGAACGTCCGTTTCATATCTGCAAAGCATGTCCACTCTGCATTCTTGGTCTTTTGATACCATTCTTCGAGTGCCACTTCTGCCGAAGCATGCTCTGTGTAGTATTCGATAATTTTGCTTCTTGCTATGATTCTCATGAGAATGATTTCGTTTTTACAATGCAAATGTATAACGTTTTATCCATATATCAAAATTTTTTGTTGAAAAATAGAAGATAAACATCAAAACGTATTTTGTAAAGATATAATGTCGTGTCAAAACATTACTTTTCCTCGTTGGCCATCGAGACTATGGTTCGTTATAAGATGCACGTAGGCGCGTTGACAATCTTGGGTAAGACTGTGGTCAGTTTGACTGCGCTTACGAAAAAAAGTGGGAGGTAAACGCCTTTAGACTGGCATTTACCTCCCATTTGTTTTCTTTTGTTGCTTTGCTTACTTGTTGGCAATAGGAGTACGCTTCTCAGCGATACGAGCCTTCTTACCTGTAAGGTTGCGGAGATAGTAAAGCTTAGCGCGACGTACCTTACCGCGCTTGTTCACCTCGATAGACTCGATAGCAGGTGACTCGATTGGGAAAATACGCTCCACGCCGATAGTTCCAGACATCTTGCGAACAGTGAAACGTCTCTTCTCTGCGTGGCCTGCGATCTTGATAACCACACCGCGATAGAGCTGTACACGCTCTTTTGTACCCTCGATGATTTTGTAAGCGACTGTCACAGTGTCACCTGCGCGAAACTCAGGATGCTGCTTGCCGGTTGCAAATGCTTCTTCAGCAACTTTAATTAAATCCATTTCTTTTAAATAATTAAATTGTTTCATCTCACCAACGCAACATGACCAATGACTCTTCCACTGTCAGCGGTTACGCCGAAAAGCGGTGCAAAGTTACTGCTTTTTCTCAAATTATTGATACTCTTTAAGATATAAACTGCCTCGGTTTAACCATTTTTTGTAATTCCAGGATTTTGAATGTGACTATTCAGCAATAGTACAGCAAGCAATATTCTGGTAACTATAGGAGGTACAGCGCCCCCCCCGCTGTACCCAACGCTAACACTGGTCTCTCGCTTGCGACTGGTACGGCGAGGGCGCCGTACCTCCTAATAATACCTTACCTGCCATATTAAAGGGGGCATCGATGCCGTTAGTTCAGGATGTGGCATACATTGCTGAATAGTTCTTTCACGTGCAGGATTTGTGTGAAAAACAAATAATTTATTTTGTCCTATAGCGTATTTCTACTACCTTTGTGCTTAGATGAATACATATAACATAATAGCGCCTAAGACGCTCGACAATACGATAAAGTTGCCTGCATCCAAGAGTATAAGCAATCGTGCTTTGGTGCTCTCTGCTCTTGCGGGCGGTAAGAATATTCCTGACAACTTGAGTGACTGTGACGACACAGAAGTGATAATCAATGCTCTGCGCGACATGCCTTATGAGATAAACATCAAGGCGGCGGGCACAGCTATGCGCTTTATGACAGCCTTTCTGAGTGTCACTCCCGGTGAACACGTCATTACTGGTACGGAGCGCATGCAGCACCGTCCGATAGGAGTGCTCGTAGACTCCCTGCGCAAGTTGGGTGCAGACATAGAGTACGTGAAAGAACCTGGTTTTCCGCCTTTGCTTATAAAAGGACGGGAACTTGAGGGCGGATGGGTGCAGATACCAGGCAATGTCAGTTCGCAGTTTATCTCTGCCCTGCTCATGGTGGGTCCGATGATGAAGAAACCGCTGACACTCCAACTCACTGGCGACATCATAAGCCGTCCCTACATAGACCTCACGCTCGGCATGATGCGTGAATATGGAGTAAATCCCGAGTGGACAGGTGTGGACACCATAGAGGTAAAACCTTCTGCCTATGTGTCGCGTCCCTATTACATAGAGAGCGACTGGAGCGCCGCTTCCTATTGGTATGAGATGCTCTCGCTGTGTGACAATCCAGATGCGGAGATAAAACTCGCGGGGCTGATGGACGGCAGCGCTCAGGGCGACACCATAGTGAAATACATCTTCTCACTCCTCGGCGTGAAGACCATCTTCGAGTCTGACAAGCAAGGGGTGCCTACTACCGTCACACTGAAGCGCAACGGACGGCGAGTTCCGCAGTTGAGATATGACTTCAATAACTGTCCCGACCTTGCGCAGACCGTCGTGTGCACCTGTTGCGGACTGGGCATACCTTTCGACCTTACCGGACTCTCTTCGCTCAAGATAAAGGAGACCGACCGCATAGAAGCCCTCAAGGTGGAGCTGCGCAAGTTGGGTTATGTCATCACCGACCGCAACAATAACGAACTCATCTGGGACGGCGAACGCTGCACCCCGACGATGGAAGCCATCGACACCTATGAAGACCATCGCATGGCAATGGCATTCGCTCCTCTTGCCCTGAAGATGGACGGCATAAGGATAAACAATCCCGAGGTGGTCAGTAAGTCATATCCCGAATACTGGCGTGACCTCAAGTCATGCGGTTTTACATTCTGATGTCATGTGGATACTGATAGTGGCACTCGTCGTCTTGGGAACGATAGCCCTTGGCGCATCTCTCCTATGGGATAAGGATGCGAAGATAGAGGTGGGAGCAGACTGCACCACCTGTTCGGGCACCAATGACAAGTGCGAACAAAACTGCATGATGGAGGCTGCCGTCAAGGAGGTGGAATATTTCGACGACGAAGAACTCGACCAGTATAAAGGGCGCGAGAGCGATGCCTATTCCGATGATGAGGCTGACGAATTCCGTGCTGTATTGGAGACAATGCGTCCTGAGGAAGTGAAAGCGTGGAACAGGAGTCTCATTCTGCGTGGCGTCAATATGCCCGACCAAATCAAGGATGACTACATCATGCTGGCAGGAAACTGAAGTGAGACAAGGGTAAGGTGCTTCTATAATAAACTCCCATCATAATAAACTCCTATAGATTACGTTATATCTTTGTATGAAGCTGAGTGACGGTAAAAAAATAAGTTGGTACGATTTCCTTCTTTTCTTGGGCGGAGTGATGGCTCTGCTCGCTGTCTCGTGTTCCACTCAGAAGAACACGGGCAAGACTCGCTTTTGGCATTCATTCACGGCAAAGTATAACACTTACTACAACGGCACTCTCGCCTATATCGACGCCTCATTAGAGAAGGAAAACGGCAACAAGGACAACTTCACGGAGATGCTACCCCTCTATTATGTGGGCAACAAGAATAGCGTGCAGTTAGGCAGTGCCAACTATGACAAGGCAATAGAGAAGTGCGAGAAAGCCATCTCGCTACACTCCATAAAGAAACGCCCGGAGTGGACAAAGAACCGACGCAAGACCGAGCGCGACATAGAGTGGCTCAACCGCAAGGAATACAATCCCATGCTCTGGAAGGCATGGCTCCTGCTGGGCAGGTCGCAGTTTCATAAGGGCGAGTTTGATGCCGCTGCCGCCACATTCTCCTATGTCAGCCGCATCTATCAGACCCAGCCCGCCATCTATGACAAGGCACGGGCATGGCTTGCCAAATGCTATATAGAGGAAAACTGGCTCTATGATGCCGAGGATGTCATCCGCAAGATAGGCCGCGACTCCATACACTGGAGTGCCCGACGCGAATGGAATTACACCTATGCCGACTACTATATCCATACCCAGGAGTATGACAAGGCCATTCCCTATCTTTGTCAGGTGATAAAGAAGGAGAAGCGCCGGAAGCAGAAGGCACGCGAACTCTATCTCCTCGGACAACTCTATGAGAAAACAGGTCAGCGCCAGGAGGCATACAAGGCCTATCGCAAGGTCACCCGTCTCAATCCTCCTTACCAACTGACATTCAATGCGCGCATCTCCATGACCGAGGTGATGGCGCAGGGACAGGCCAAGAAGATGATTTCCAAACTCAACTCCATGGCGCGCAGCGGCAACAATGCCGAATATCTCGACCAGGTATACTATGCCATAGGCAACATATACATGACGCAGAAGGACACCATCCATGCCATCTCTGCCTATGAGAAGGGCAACGAGAAGTCCACTCGCAACGGCATAGAGAAGGGAGTGCTGCTCCTCCGCCTTGGTGACATCTACTGGACAATGGAGAAATACAACGATGCCGCCCGTTGCTATGGCGCTGCCATAGGACTCCTCGACAAGGATCGCGATGACTATGAGCAACTTGCTGACAGGTCGAAGAAACTTGATGAACTGGTGCCCTATACCGATGCCATACATCTGCAGGACTCCCTGCAGGAACTTGTTAAGATGGACGAGAAGAGTCGCAATGCCGCCATTGACCGCGTCATAGAGGCTCTGAAGAAGAAGGAGAAGGAGGAGAAACGTCTTGCCGACGAACAGAAGGCTGTCAAGACCATACAGCAGAATGCACAGAATAATAATCGTCTGAACAACCGTCAGACTACTACCACTCCCACGGCACAGACGCAGAGCAACGGACAGTGGTATTTCTATAACCAGATGACGGTGAACCAGGGTAAGCAGGCCTTCCAGAAACAATGGGGAAAGCGTGATAATGCCGACCACTGGCAACGCATCAATCAGACCGTCGTAAGCAATGATATGGCGGAAGGTGATGCGGAAAATATGGCTGACGGCGACATGGCGAATGACTCCATAAAGAGTGATAACATGGCAGAGGAAGGCAAGGAAGCCGAGAGCGACACTCTTGCCAACGACCCGCATAACCGTGAGTACTATCTTGCCCAGTTGCCCTTCACCGAAGAGCAGAAACAGTCTTCCGACCAGATTATCATGGACGGTCTGTATAATTCGGGAGTGATCTTCAAGGACAAACTCGAGAATTTCCGCCTCTCGGAAAAACAATTCCAGCGCTTGCAGACGCAATATCCCGACTATACGGGCATGGCTGATGCTTATTATCACATGTTCCTGCTCTACTCTCGCATGGGCGACCCTGCCATGGCGCAGACATATGTAGACCGCCTGCAGTCGCAATTCCCCGACAGCAAGTGGACAGTCCTGCTCACTGACCCACACTTTGTAGAGAACCAACAGTTTGGTGTCCACATCGAAGACTCTATATATGCCGCCACCTACGAAGCCTTCAAGGCTGACCGCTTCAAGGAGATAAAGACGAATGTGGAAATCTCCAAGACTCGTTTCCCACTTGGTGCCAACCGCGACAAGTTTGTGTTTATTGGAGGTATAAGCAAACTCAATGCAGGCGATGCTGACGGTTGCCTGGCTGACATGGACACTCTCGTGAAGTCTTATCCGCAGAGCAAACTGGCGGAGATGGCCGGTATGATCATCAATGGAGTGAAGGCAGGACGTAAACTCCGTGGCGGACGCTTTGACATGGAGAATGTATGGTCAAGACGTTCTGCCGTATTGAGCGATGCCGACTCCCTCAATGCCCGCCAGTTTACCGAAGACCCTAACCTCGAGTTCATATTCATGATAGCCTATGAACCCGATTCCGTGGATGAGAACAAACTGCTGTATTCTCTCGCCAAATACAATTTTTCCAGTTACATGGTGCGCAATTTCGGCATAGAGATAGAAGACCAGGACGGACTGCATGTCATGAAGGTGAGCGGATTCAATAATTATCAGGAGGCGTTGGAGTATGCGCAGCAGTTCTATCGTCAGGACAACATCCACAAGATATTGGGACTCAGCCGTACTTATGTCATAAGTCTCAAAAACAAGGAATTGCTCGGCGTAAACTTCAGTTACGACGATTACGACAAGTTCTATAATGCTCACTTCGCTCCGCTTGATGCTGGTGACGGCAAGCGGTTGCTCGAACCTTCAGATGTGGGCAAGGCTCTCGATGACGGCGGTTCGGTACCGACGAATATCACTCCTGCAGCAAAACCCCAACAGGACAAACAGGAGCAGACGGAAGAGAAGACCGAAACTCAACCTGCCGACGACGGCACCATAATCGTTACCGATGAGGATGCCCCTGCATCATCATCAGAGGACGTGATAATCATCGACGACGGAGGCAACAGTTCCGGCAACGACGATGACGGCACAGTCATCATTATGGACGACGACGAAGAGCAAGGTGTTGAGGACGAAACATTTGATATTGACGGATTCTAAAGAAACAGACATTACAAGCATATGAACGGACTACTCTTATGGGCTGACGACGAGATGGACTTGCTCCGCGCACACGTGATATTCCTTGAGAAAAAGGGCTATGAGGTGGTGCTCGTGAGTAATGGCATCGACGCTGTGGATCAGTGCAAGCAGCGCACTTTTGACCTTGTGCTTCTTGACGAGATGATGCCTGGTCTGACAGGTCTCGAGACCCTGCAGCGCATCAAGGAGGTGCAACCAGCCACTCCCGTGGTGATGGTCACCAAGAGCGAGGAGGAGGACATCATGGAGCAGGCCATAGGGTCGCAGATTGCCGACTATCTCATCAAACCCGTTAACCCCAACCAGATACTCCTTTCGCTGAAGAAGAATATCCATCAGAAGGAGATAGCGACCGAGGTGGCGCAGTCGGGTTATCAGCAGGAATTCATGCAAATCTCCATGCAGATGCAAGACTGCCGCACGGTGGACGACTGGAAAGAGATATACAAGAAACTTGTGCGCTGGGAACTCCAACTATCCTCTACCGACTCCTCGATGAACGAGATGCTCGCCATGCAGAAGTCGGAAGCAAATGCTGCATTCGGCAAATTTATCAAGAAGAACTATCTCGACTGGGTAGACCCGCAGACATTCCTTGGCGGCAAGCGTCCGCTCATGAGTCCAGACATATTCAAGCAGAAGGTCTTTCCTGCCATCAATGCTGGCGAGAAGGTGTTCTTCATAGTGATAGACAACTTCCGTTATGACCAGTGGCGCGTGCTTTCGCAAGAGATAGGCGACATGTTTGACATCGAGGAAGATCTCTATCTCACCATCCTGCCCACTGCCACGCAGTATGCCCGCAATGCCATCTTCTCCGGACTCATGCCCAACAAGATAGCGGAGATGTTTCCTGACCTGTGGGTCGATGAGGACGAGGAGGAGGGTAAGAATCTCAACGAAGGTCCGCTTATAGGTACGCAGATAGAGCGGTTCCGCCGTAAGGACTCCTATAGTTATAATAAGGTGAACGACTCGCAGGGAGCGGAGAAATTCCTGAGTCATCTTAACAGTCTGAAGAATAACGACCTCAATGTGCTTGTCGTCAACTTCATCGACATGCTCTCGCATGCCCGCACGGAGTCGAAGATGGTGCGCGAACTTGCCAACAACGAGAGTGCTTATCGCTCCATCACGCTGTCGTGGTTTCGCCACTCCGTGCTCGCCGAACTCTTCAAGGTGCTTGCCCATAGCGACTACAAGATTATCCTCACCACCGACCACGGTAGCATCCGCTGCTCAGACCCGGTGAAGATTATCGGTGATAGAAACACCAACACCAACCTGCGCTATAAGTTGGGTAAGAATCTCAACTACGACTCCAAGGAAGTCTTTGCCATCAAAGACCCGCGCAAGGCGCAGTTGCCATCGCCAAACATCTCTACGAGTTATGTGTTTGCCACTGGCGACTCATTCTTCGCCTATCCCAACAACTACAATTATTACGTGAGTTATTATAAGGACACATTTCAGCATGGAGGAATATCGATGGAAGAGATGCTCGTGCCGCTGATAACGATGTCACCAAGAAAAAGATAAACTATTATGGAAATAAAGATTGACTCTATTGAGACGATAAACGACTCTGCCCGCCAGTTTATCGCTGCCATGGGCGACAACCGCGTGTTTGCCTTCTATGGCAAGATGGGAGCAGGCAAGACAACATTTGTGAAGGCCGTGTGCGAGGAACTGCATGTCGACGATGTCATCACCTCGCCTACGTTTGCCATTGTGAATGAGTATACTGCTCATTCGGAATATCTGCACCCCGAGGTGCAACCGGTGTATCACTTTGACTTCTATAGGATAAAGAAACTCGATGAGTTTTATGATATGGGAGGCGAAGATTATTTCTATAGCGGTAACCTCTGCTTCATAGAGTGGCCCGAACTGATAGAGGAGGTGCTTCCGTCTGATGCCGTAAAGGTGAAAATAGAAGAGGTGGAAGACGGTAGCAGGCTTGTGAGTTTCTGAATTCAGAAACTCACAAGCCTGCTACTATCATATCATTTGCTTTACAGCAGAGCGTCAAATTTCTCCTTGAGGGTAGACTTCTGTGCAGCGCCGACAAACTTGTCAACGAGTTCGCCGCCCTTGAAGAAGAGCAGGGTAGGGATGTTGCGCACACCAAACTGCATAGGGATGTCTTCACACTCCTCGATGTCGCACTTGCCGACAACAATCTTGCCGTCATATTCCTCAGCCAATTCTGAAATGATAGGACTCAGCATACGGCAAGGTCCACACCATGTTGCCCACAGGTCTACTACGAATGGTAGTTCGCCGTTCTTGTAGCTCTCGAAGTTATCTTCAGTAACTTTAATTTCCATATGTATTTTGCTATTTTAGTTTGTAATTCTGCACAAAGTTATATCAATTCCGTGAGATAGCCAAATCTACTACGCGGAACTTGACCTAATGCAACCTTCCTTTATATTATATCTCCAACTCTTTCACTACCTTTCCGTCAAGCGTATGCACGCGCAAAGTGCCGTCGGTGAGTGTGGCGAATGTGGGTTCGTTGCCTCCCTTGGGGAATGTGATGCTTCCAGTATTGCATACTGTCACGCCATCAACTTGCTCCAACTTCCACAGATGCGTGTGCCCATAGAGGAAGGCGTCGCAATGAAGCGATGGCATGTTGCTCTCATTATATTTATGTCCGTGCGTGAGAAAGAGTTTCTTTCCGTTGTCTACCACCACGGCGTAATCGCCCATGACGGGAAACTGCAGAAGCATCTGGTCCACCTCAGAGTCGCAGTTGCCCCTGATGGCCACGATCTTGTCGCTTAACTTGTTTAGCGCCTCTGCTATGGCTGGAGCGTTAAGACCCTCAGACACGCCGTTGCGCGGACCGTAATTCAATATGTCACCGAGAATGAGGAGCATATCCATCTTCATCTCGTCAAAGTGGCTCAGCACTTGCTGCAGGCGTGGCCATGAGCCGTGAATGTCGCTTACTATTAGGTATCTCATAACTGTTGGCAAAGGTACTGCTTTTTCTTTATATAAGCCCAAAGCAAATTTATAATTGTGCATTCTATTAGGAGGTACGGCGCCCTCGCCGTACCACTCCATTGAGTTGCATTAATAATATTTCTCGCCGTACCAGTCAAGCAAGTTGCTATTTGTATTTCTCTTTTGCTGTGGGTACAGCGAGGGCGCTGTACCTCCTATGATTACTACAGTAGGTGCTGCGTCCTCGCTGCATCCTCTCGCTTGCGAATGGTTTGCTCGGTGATGGGCAAAGCGGGGACGCTTCGCCTACTATGTTATTGCTAAAGCGCCCTGAAGGGGCAACTGAATACAGCCCAGGGCAACACCCTGGGTATAAGTAGTCTAACACATACCTGCGCCCTGTAAGGGCAGCTAAATTAAAAACACGCGTGATATAATTCAGTTGCCCTTACAGGGCGCAGATTATTATTGAGTCCCTTTCGACCCAGGGTGTTGCCCTGGGCTGTATTCAGTTGCCCCTTCTGGGCGTTCTACTTTATTCCATAGCAGACTGCAATGTCGGGATGTCAATTGACGGAATGAAAGATAGAAAGCGCATAAACTTACGGTTTTTATTTTATA
>CAVKNF010000018.1:0-23460 GCA_963657415.1 bacterium
CCCTTACTTCTTGTAAGCGGGTGCAAAGGTAAGGACTTTTTTTGATACTGCAAAATATTTCCCCATCTTTTTTCGAAAAAAGTTGTTTTTAGAGGTAAATTAGCACTTACAGAGCACTTAGAGACAAGTCATGCAGTCCTCATACACTAATTGCAATAGCACAAGAGTATATTGCGACAAAGCTATAGTAACATCGAATTAACCCAAGAGTTACACTAAATAGCTGCGACAAAAAAAGCTCCAGCCTTTTGCAAGACTGGAGCCTGATAATTTATAGTGTACTAAGAGTTGGCTTATTTAGCAACCTCAACAGTAGCACGACGGTTGTAAGAAACTGGAGACAGATCCTTAACACCACCCTTACCAACGGTCTGGATGTTGTCGCGGCTTACGCCCATCTTAACGAGTTCGTTAGCAACAGTCTCAGCACGCTTCTCAGAGAGCTTCTGGTTGTATGCCTTAGAACCTGTAGCGCTGTCAGCGTAACCAGTAACAACGAGGTTAGCGTTAGCGTCCTTAGCGTACTCAGCGATACCCTTAACATTTACGAGATCCTTCTTAGAAGCCACAGTAGCCTTGTTGATGTTGAAGAATACAGATGCAGGTGTACCTACGTACTCCTTAACAACCTGCTTCTCCTGAGCAGCTGGCTTCTGGTTAGCGAGGAGGTTCTTCAGACGAGCGTTCTCTGCGTTAGCGTCAGCAAGCTGAGCGTTGAGAGCGTCGATCTGAGCCTGTGAGAGAGCCTTGATAGCGTCAACATCTGGAGTCTTCTCCCAAGATGCCTTACCGAGGTTGAATGTCAAACCAACTTCAGCGTAGAGCTGCTGGTCATGCTTCTCCCATCCGAGACCCTTTCTTGCGCACTTAGCAGTTCCGTCACCATCGGTCTCAGGCTCCTTGTAGAGCCAGCCTGCCTCAAGGTTGATTGCTACGTGCTTGCTAACACGCCACTGGTTCATCAAACCTACAGAATAAGACATTCCGTAGAAGTCTGCTGACATATTGCGCTCAACACCAGCACCCAAGAACAAAGAGAGGTTCCATACGCGTGTTGGGTTGTAACCGCAAAGCAAGTTGCTCATGTTGAATACAGCCTGCTCCTGAGCGTTCCAATACTTGTATTCATTCTTTGTCTCGCTGTTTACCTCACGACCCCAGATACCATAAACCTTTGTACGGAGACCGAGACCTGGAGTAAACCACTTACCAATTGCTACAGAAGCATTAGGAGCAGCACGGAAGCTCTTGAAAGGAGAAGTAGGAAGGTCACTACCATGCTCCTGGCTTGAATAGAAAGCGCTCCAGTTAGCATTTACCTGGATAAACCAGTTTGACCAGAAAGAGTTTGTCGCAACACTGTACTTCTGTGTTGGATCTGCGTCCTGTGCCATAGAAGACATTGAGACGCCGGCAAAAGCCAAAACAATCAATAACTTTTTCATAACTTATTTATAAATAGTTCAAAATAATTAATCTTATACATAAGGGCATAACAATCCCTAATCTTTACTTAGGTGCAAAGGTAGTAAGTTTTTTTTAATCAGCGCTCCTTTTCATCAAAAAGTGTTGCTATTGTGTTAAATTTCTCTTTTTTATAGCCAAATAGGAAAGTTATTTGCCTTTTTTACACAAAAAACCGCTCTATTTCTGACTGGCTAAACAGTGTAAACACTTTCTTGCCATCAGGTGTGTAGTTGACATTACTACATTTACAAAGTCGCTGCACAAGGTCGTTCATCTCTTCGTTGCTCAATATCTGACCATAGGGGATTGCCGCCTTGCGGGCCATACTTAGTGCAAGAGAATGGTTGATCTCGTCCTTGACGGTAGTGCCTGCCTGGAGAACATCTTCTATCATGTCGCTGACGAGTTGGGGAAGATTAAGTCCTTCGAGTCCTGCCGGCACTGAGTTGATGGCATAATTGAATGCTCCGAGTGGCGTGAGTTCGAATCCCATGAGGGTCATCTCCTCGATGACAGTATCAAGAGTGGCGGTGTCGCAAGCATCAAGTTGCACTGCCTCGGGGAAAAGCATACGCTGCGACACAGCATTCTTTTCCTTGAGCCTGCGGAGATAGTCTTCATAAAGGATGCGGATATGAGCGCGGTGCTGGTCGATAATCATCAGTCCACCGCGTGCGGATGTGATTATATATTGTCCCTTATATTGATAATGTATGGTAGGGATGTCTGCCAAGGGGTCGTCATCATTTTGAAAACCGATATTGCTTCCGAAGATATCTTCCTGTTCCTGACTTGGTGTCTCTACACTCTGATAGAGGCTTTCCCATCCTTCGACATCGCTTTTGGGCTGACGCGGTTGGGAATAGAAGGGATTATAGGAAGGATTGAGCACAGCCTTAGGCAGTTCCACTCCCTCGGCCTCGCTGAAAGTCGGCATATCCGGTTTGTCGGTAACATCAAAGTCGATGGTAGGCACTTCGCTGAATACTCCCACGGCCTCACGTACTGCGGCGGATATTATCTGCCATACGGACTGTTCGTTTTCAAACTTTATCTCAGTCTTCGTGGGATGGATATTCACGTCGATGTCTGACGGATCTGTCTCTATATATATAAAATAAGGTACTTGTTCGCCAGCAGGTATCATCCGTTCGAATACCGTTTGAACAGCCTTCGCGAAATACGGATGCTTCATAAAGCGTCCGTTGACGAAGAAGTATTGCTTGTTGCATTTCTTTTTTGCCGACTCCGGGCGACCGACGAAACCGCTGACATTGCATATGGATGTCTGGGCGTTTACGCGCAGGAGTTCCTGTCCGAACTTCTTGCCGAAGATATCGGATATGCGCTGATGCATGTTACCTTTCTTGAGATTCATCACCTCACCGCCATTGCTATGAAATGTAAAGGCTATCTCGGGATATACGAGAGCGATGCGCTCAAAGGAAGATATGATATTGTTGAGTTCCGTGGCATTGCTCTTGAGAAACTTCCTGCGGGCAGGAACATTGAAGAAGAGGTTTTGCACCTTGAAGTTTGCTCCCACGGGACATGAGCATGGCACTTGGTTTTGCACTTTAGATGCGGATATATTCAGACAACTGCCCAGATCTTCGCCCTCCTGTCGGGTGAGGAGTTCGACCTGAGCCACCGCGGCTATCGACGGCAAAGCTTCACCACGGAAACCCATGGTGTGGAGCGAGAACAAGTCGTCAGCCTTGCGTATCTTTGATGTGGCATGACGCTCGAAAGCAAGACGCGCATCGGTGCCAGACATACCCTTACCGTTGTCGATGACCTGTATCATAGTTCTTCCCGCATCTACGACGAGAACGTTAATCTCCGTAGCACCGGCATCGACGGCATTCTCCACCAGTTCCTTGATGACACTGGCAGGACGTTGTATGACTTCTCCCGCAGCAATCTGGTTGGCCACGCTGTCGGGAAGCAACTGTATCACATCACTCATCGTTACCCTACTCCTTTGTTTCGTTATCCTTTATTTCCTTTTCAGGTGCAGCCTTCTCTGACTCTGCCTTTGCTTCTTCTTTCGGCTCAACCTTTGCTACTTCTCCTGATGCTTCCTCTGGAGTTTCCGTCTCCTCTGGCTTGCCGCTCTTCTCTTCACGTTCAAAGACATCATCCTTGTCCTTGGGGCGAAGTTCGTCAAAGAGGACAAATCCTGGCAGGCGTTTCTTTTCCGGCGGTATCTGCGTCATGGGATACATGTCGCTGACATGTTTGCTTGTCCACACCTTTTCCATCTGGCGTTCGGGAGTGAGATACATGCGGAGCGTGTCAGTCTCCGTGTAGTTGAGCAGCATCAGCGTGCTGTCCTGGTCGTCTACAGGATAATATATCACCTTCACATTGCCGATGGCCTCTGCCGTGCGCACATTGCCATCAACAAAGAATGTGTTCATAAGGTTGGACGATATCTGATTGTAATGGTCGTCATCGTCACATTTCTCTATCGACATGGCATTTCCCTCGACATGAGCCTCGCGAATGGTACTGTCATTGGAATACACCTTTATGATGTCGCCAGTGACCTGCCTGTTACCATTCCACGCGATAGGGTCATGATACATCACCATGCAGGAATCGCGGGAGTCGCCCACAAGCGAGTCACACACAGCCTGAAGGTCTATCCTGTATGCGCGAACTTTATTAAAACAGTGTACCTTGCGGTATACCGAGTCGGTATTGATATTGAATGTATAGAGTTTTATACTGTCGGAATGCATATAGAGTGTATCCTTCTGCGAATAGTCTTTCACCAGGGCCTTCTCCGTGGCGAATCCGTAACCGGTCTTTTCATTATAGACCACATGTTCGCCATGGAGTTCGTTTTTATTCTGAGTGTCGACATACACTACCCTACCGAAACCTTCGGCATCGCCAGTATTCTTGTCATAATAGAGGCTGTCGCCAGTGATATTCTTCTGTCCATTGATAATCGTAGACCTGCTGAAGAGTCTGCTCTTGTCAGTCTTGCTGTCGAAATAGCCGTCGGTGGTGTTCACCTTTGCAGAGTCCTGTGTGATGACCGAAGGACCAGTGACATGAGCCAACGACAGTTGGGTGTCATAGTGAAGAGTATCCGTCTCTATTCTCTGCTTGTCGTTGAGCATCACGACATGATAATTGAAGACTGCCTGCTTCGTGGCGGTATTATATGTTCCCCAGTCTGCCACGAGTGTATTCTTGCCGTCAATGAGTTTTCCTCCGTCAGTGAAATAGGCATTCTCCCAGAGGCGGTCATAGTTAAGACTATCGGTGAGCAAAGTTTGCTTTCTGTGCTTGAGCACCACATTCTTACGAGCCTCGAGCATCTGCATCTGTCCGTCATAGAAACCGTTGTCGCATGTCATCGACAGAGTGTCACCCTGAGTGAAGTGCACATGTCCCATAGCACGCACCGAATTCTGCTGCTGATAGAAATAGGCACTGTCGCACTTCAGATGTGCTCCCTGATGCATGAACGACACATGACCCTTCACTATCTGCGCCTCGGGATTAGGTCCCATCACATCGTAATAGAGTTCATCGGAATGGAGCAAGTAGACGCGCTCATCCTTCTTCTGCACTTTCTTCTTGGGCTTCACCGCAATATTGGCAAAGACAAGACAAAAGCCAAACAGGCATAGAACCGTCAACATGACAATTCTATGCCCACTATATTTTTCAGTACTGCGTTTATCAGTCATATTTCTATTTCACCCAACCTTCGTATTCAAAGTCACAGTCTTTATATCGGTCCTTCATGCGGACATAGGTTTTCTTGATTTTCTCCTTCACCCAATCATGAATGACTTGCTCGCGCTCCTTTTCGAGCACAATATTCTTCATAACCTGGAAGTCTTCCGTGATGGAAGCCTTGTGTCCTTCGACGCGGTTCTTAAGTTTCACGATGGCAGCCTGGGTCTTGCCGTTACGGTTTACCATGGTGAAAGCCTTTGATATCTCGCCCACTTTCAGTCCTTCCACTACACGAGCCACTTCCGTAGGCAGGTCCTTCATCTGGAAGCGTGATGTAAGTGTACGGTCGGCATTATTCACCATCACGCCCTGATTGTTTCTCGTGTCCTTGTCGTCAGAAGCGTAAGCGGCAACTTCCTCGAAAGTAAACTTACCTTCACGTATCTCGTCAGCCAGTGAGTCGAGTCTGCTAACCTCATGTGCAGTCTCTTCTGCCGTCACCTTAGGAATCTTGAGTATGTGACGCACGTTTACCTTGTCACCACGCTTGTCGATGAGCTGAATGATGTGATAACCGAACTCACTCTCCACAATCTTTGACACCTTCTTCGGGTCAGTAAGATTGAATGCCACATTGGCGAAAGCCTGGTCAAGCATGCCACGACCGCTATAACCTATCTCACCACCCTGACGTGCCGACTCGGTGTCATCGGAATAGAGGCGTGCCAATGTAGAGAAACTTGATGTTCCGTTGGTCACACGCTCTGTGTAGTCACGGAGTTCGTCCTTGATGCGGTTAATCTCTTCTTGCGTCACCTTCGGCTTGCGGGTGATAATCTCCACTTCCACCTCAGTAGGAACAAACGGGATACTGTCGGCAGGCAGATTGCGGAAATAGCTGCGCACGTCAGCAGGAGTTACCGACACGTCTGACACGAGTTTTTCCTTCATTTTACGCACGAGTTGCGAGTTTTTGAAGTCGTCGTGCATCTGTTCGCGTATCTGGCTGATAGGCATCTTGCGATATTCCTCCAACTTCTCTCTCGATCCGATGAGGTTTATCCAATAGTTTATCTGCTCCTCTACGCCCTGAGCCACCTCTGCCTCCGACACCTCGATGGAGTCAATGGCAGCCTGATGCAGGAAGAGTTTCTGCACAGCTATCTGCTCTGGTATGGAACAGTCAGGATTACCCTTAAATCTCACGCCCTCAGCCTCAGCCTGCAAACGCATGGCCTCCACATCAGACTTCAATATGGCCTCGTCGCCCACTACCCAGATAACCTCATCTATGATGCTGCTCTCATTGGGAGTGAACACATTCTTCACGCTGTCTGTGGAGTCGTCTCCACGCATATATGCGCCAACGCCATTCGCATGGGAACTGACACAAAACATTGCAGCCAATGATGCCACAGCACCAAGGAAGATCACATTTCTTGTCATAATAATTCTTTTTCGCTACTTTTTCGCTACTTAGTGCTTATTCACAGTGGCAACAACTGACTTGTCCACTTCCACTTTATATTTCTTACGCAATGAGGCTACCCATTCTTTCTCAAGTTGTTCCTGATAGTCTGCCACGACGAGTCCTTTCACGTCGGTGTAGTCTTCAGGCGACTTGATAATCTTGCCGTAGGTGGCAGTATTCGGATAATCCTTCATTTCCTTTATCTCGGCGTCAGTCTTGAACTCATATTTGTCAACCAACTGATTGTCGCCTTTCTTGAACACGCCTTTCTCGACCCTTATTCGCAACACGCTGTCATTATTGAATGTATTGCGGAGAGTCTCGTTCCACTTGGCGAAAGGCAGGCCTTTGACTGAAGCCTTCACAGCCGCTATGTCAGAGACATCTTTTGTCCTATAGGCAATACCTTTGAATCGCGGTTCGTCAAAGGCATACTTCTTCTTGTTCTTTTTGAAGAACTTTGCCAGACCTTCCTCGTCCTTAGATGCTTTCTCCCATATGTTGCGGTTGCTGATTTCATAGAGAAGCAGACCGTCATGATATTCTTGTATGAGATATTTCAAGTCAGGATCCTCTGCCACCATCTGCGCTCTCTTCTCGTCAAGCACCATCTCAGGTGTCACACCCGCTCCCTTAGACTTTGTAATGGAATCTATCTTCTGATTGATAATCTGCTGCTTGAGTCCGCGCTGGTCTATAAATCTAAGGATATTTGTGCGCAAGGAGTCATAAGGAAAGAATGCACTCTTGTCGCGCAACTGTATGATGTGATATCCCACAGCAGTCTTCACTGGTTGGCTTGTCTCGCCCACCTTCATGGAAAAGAGTTTGTCATTAAACTCCTGCAAAGTCTGTCCATACTGCATCCATGGCAGTTCGCCACCTTGCACGGCAGACCCCTTGTCATCAGAGCACTTTCTTGCGAGATCAGCAAAGAGAGCCTTGTCAAATGAAGCCTTCTTCAGAACATCATATATGGAGTCAGCCTTCACCTTTGCTGCTCTCAGTTCGACATCGGTAGCCCTCTGGTTTGCCAACACGAGGATGTGGGCAGCCTTCACCAATCCTCCCAGGCTGTCTACCCTATGCTGCGTTTCAGAATATATCTTCTTTGCCTCGCGCTCCACATCTGCGTCCGTTATCATCGCCGGACGTATCTGCTGGTCACGATAGGATGCAAACTCTTTCTTGAAAGAGGACAGGGTGTCCATCTTCTCGCTCTCGGCAGCAAGCACCTTGAGTTTGTAGTTTACAAACAGGTCAACATATTCATCTACAGACTTTTTGTCTATCACTCCCTCCGAATTGTTCTTATTATAAGAATACTCAAACTCAGAGCGTGTGACAGGCACGCCATTGATACGCATTATCACGGGGTCCTGTGCTGTCTGCGCCACAGACGGCACTGCAGCAACAAACGCCAGCACAGGGAGAATTGATTTCAGTTTCATTTCGATATTCTAATTATACACAGCCCCACATTTACGGGACTTATCCGATTACATCGGACGGCTGTAGTTAGGAGCCTCGCTTGTGATTATCACCTCATGAGGATGGCTCTCGAGCACACCAGCATTGGTGATTCTGGTAAACTTGGCATCATGGAGAGCCACGATGTCCTTTGCTCCGCAGTAGCCCATACCTGAGCGCAGACCGCCAACAAGCTGATAGATTACTTCCTGTACAGTTCCCTTATAAGGCACACGTCCAGCGATACCCTCTGGCACGAGCTTCTTTGTTTCCTTCACATTGCCCTGGAAATATCTGTCCTTAGAACCGTTCTCCATCGCTTCGAGAGATCCCATTCCTCGATAGCTCTTAAACTTTCTTCCGTTAAACAGGATAGTCTCGCCAGGAGCTTCCTCTGTACCAGCAACAAGAGAACCCACCATCACGCAGTATCCGCCAGCAGCAAGAGCCTTCACCACATCACCGGAATAGCGCAGACCGCCATCTGCGATGAGAGGTACATCTGTTCCCTCGAGGGCTTTTGCCACGTCATAGATTGCAGAAAGCTGAGGAACACCCACACCTGCTACGACACGTGTTGTACAAATAGAACCAGGACCGATACCCACCTTTACGGCATCAGCGCCCACCTCCACGAGCTTCTTTGCAGCCTCGCCAGTTGCGATGTTACCCACTACGATATCAACATCAGGGAATGCAGCCTTAGCCTCACGCACTTTCTCGATAACGCCCTTGGAATGTCCGTGTGCAGTATCGATAACGATAGCGTCAACGCCAGCCTTTACCAAGGCTTCCATTCTCTTGAATGTATCAGCTGTTACTCCTACGCCGGCAGCTACGCGCAAACGGCCCTTGCTGTCCTTGCAAGCCATCGGTTTGTCCTTGGCTTTTGTGATATCCTTATAGGTGATAAGTCCGATAAGATGATTTTCCTCATCAACAACAGGCAACTTCTCTATGCGATGCTCCATAAGAATCTGAGAAGCAGCCTCGAGGTCAGTCTGCTGATGTGTGACGATAATATTCTCTGAGGTCATCACCTCATCGATAAGTCTTTCCATGTCACGCTGGAAGCGCAAGTCACGGTTGGTAACGATACCCACCAGACAGTTGTCATCATCCACCACGGGGATACCGCCGATGTGATATTCAGCCATAATGGCGAGTGCATCCTTCACCTTTGATCCACGCTTGATGGTCACAGGATCATAAATCATACCGTTCTCGGCACGCTTCACAATTGCCACTTGACGCGCCTGCTCCTCTATCGACATATTCTTGTGGATAACTCCGATACCACCTTCACGGGCTATAGCGATAGCCATAGGTGCTTCGGTCACAGTGTCCATAGCTGCTGTAACAAACGGAACTTTCAGTTCGATGTGTCTCGAGAACTTTGTCGTTAAACACACTTCATTTGGAAGAACCTCAGAATAAGCGGGAATAAGAAGGACATCGTCGTAAGTCAGACCGTCCATGACAATTTTATCTGCAACAAATGATGACATAATATTTTGAAATTTATTGCATGCAAAATTACCACAAAATTCTCACATAACACAGAGATACTGGTCAATTCTTCGGGTATATTAATTCTATTTAACGAAGTATCGGGAGAGCCTTGTCAGTTAGCCATTTCCGACATAAACTTCAGTCTGACGAGCCTCACCTCATTCTCCGTGTAAATAGAGCCCAACTCCTTCATTGCCACACTTATCCTGTCTGTTTCGCTTTCAAGGAAATAGTCGTAGATGTCGTCTATCTGCTCATCGTCAAAAATCTCTTCAAGATAGTAATCAATATTTATCTTCGTGCCACTGTAGACTATGGCATCCAGTTCGTCGAGCAACGCCTCAAACTCCATGCCCTGCATCTTGGCAATCTCGTCGAGAGGATGTTTCTTGTCAATATACTGTATTATCTTCACCTTGACAAGCGATTTCTTCGCCACGGTTCTGATGCGAAACTCCTCGGGGCATTCGATGTCGTTCTCTTCACAATATTTGCTGATGACCTTCACAAATTCCCCTCCGAAGCGCTTTGCCTTTCCTGCCCCTACTCCAGGGATATTCTGCAGTTCGGCAATGCTCACCGGATACATTGTCGCCATATGTTCGAGCGAAATGTCCTGAAAGATGACATAAGGAGGAATATTCTGTTTGGCGGCCATATCGCGGCGCAGGTCCTTGAGTATAGCATAGAGTTCCGGCGACAGCGATGCCTCGCCCGTCTCCACCTGATTCTCGTAATCACCGTCATCAAAGTCGACATCATCCACAATCATGAATGATGTAGGATGCGAGATATACACCTTGCCCCTTGCCGTCAGGCGCAGCATACCGTAATTGTCAATCTCCTTGTACATATACCCGGCAAGGAAAGCCTGACGTATGACGGCATTCCATTTCTTCGGGTCGAGATCCGCGCCTATGCCAAATTCCTCCAGAGTGTCGTGCTTGTGAGACACGAGGTCGTCAGTAGCCCTACCCTTCACGAAGTTGATGACATATGGCTGTTGGTATTTTTCCTTCAATGCCTTCACCGCCTTGAGTACTGCGAGCAGATACTCCTTAGCCTCATGCTTCTCTTTAGGATGGCTACAGTTGTCGCAGTTGCCACAATTGTCCACGTTGTATTCCTCTCCGAAATATCCGAGAAGCATCTTACGCCGGCATACCGACGACTCGACATATGCCACGATGTCAGACAAGAGTTGCTTGCCCACATTCTGTTCTATAGGCGGTTTCGCCTCCATAAACTTCTCGAGTTTCTTGAGGTCACGGCGCGAATAAAAAGCCAGGCAGTAGCCTTCGCCGCCGTCACGACCTGCACGACCTGTCTCCTGATAGTACCCCTCAAGACTCTTCGGGATGTCATAATGAATGACAAATCTCACATCAGGTTTATCGATGCCCATACCGAATGCTATGGTCGCCACGATGACATCTATGCGCTCCATAAGGAAGTCATCCTGAGTGCGCGAGCGCACGTCGGCATCAAGTCCTGCATGATAAGCTGCGGCACGAATATCATTGACCTTGAGATGTTCGGCCAGTTCCTCCACTTTCTTGCGCGACATGCAATAGATGATGCCGCTCTTACCAGGACGCTGTTTTATGAACTTCACTATCTGGTTGTCCACATCGTTGGTCTTCTGGCGCACCTCGTAGTAGAGGTTTTCGCGGTTGAACGAACTCTTGAACTCCTTGGCATCCATGATACCGAGGTTTTTCTTTATGTCCGTCTTCACCTTGTCGGTGGCAGTGGCCGTAAGCGCGATGATAGGCGCGAGACCTATCTTCTCTATCACGGGACGC
This sequence comes from bacterium, assembly GCA_963657415.1. Lineage (GTDB taxonomy): Bacteria > Bacteroidota > Bacteroidia > Bacteroidales > Bacteroidaceae > Prevotella. The sequence continues at coordinate 11,428 of CAVKNF010000018.1, forward strand.
AGATTGCGGTAGTCAGGACGGAAGTCGTGTCCCCACTCCGAGATGCAGTGAGCCTCATCGATGGCATAGAAGGAGATCTTCACATCCTTAAGAAACTGTATATTCTCCTCCTTCGTCAATGACTCCGGTGCCACATACAGCAGTTTTGTAACCCCGCTCTTCACATCCTTCATTACCTGAGCCATTGCCGGACGTGAGAGCGTAGAGTTGAAGCAATGAGCAAGACCCGCGGTCTCACTCATGCCGTTTATCACGTCAACCTGATTTTTCATGAGAGCTATGAGCGGGGACACTACTATGGCTGTGCCTTCCATCATCAGCGAAGGCAATTGGTAGCAGAGACTCTTGCCTCCTCCCGTGGGCATCAGCACGAAAGTGTCGTTGCCCTCAAGCAGATTACAGATGACAGCCTCCTGGTTTCCTTTGAACGTGTCAAAACCAAAATGACTCTTCAACGCTGCATATATCTGCTTTTTCATCTTCTCAGGTTCTCTCATCAGGTTTTCGTTATCAGTTGACAATATCTATTGCAGTTGGGCTTTATCCAACTGCGTCTTCACATATTCAGGTGTCACCGTGAACTCCTTCTTCTTGCTCGAAGGAATCTCAAACATTGCATCTATCATCACTGCCTCCACTATGGACCTCAGTCCACGGGCGCCGAGTTTATATTCCACAGCCTTGTCCACGATACTCTCCAAAGCAGCCTCCTCAAAGGTCAGTTTTATGCCGTCCATCTCGAAGAGTTTCTCATACTGGCGCACGATTGAATTCTTCGGTTCCACAAGGATGCGGCGCAGAGCGGCGCGGTCAAGCGGATTAAGATATGTGAGCACAGGCAGACGACCGATAATCTCGGGTATCAGGCCGAATGACTTTAGGTCTTGCGGGAGTATATATTTCATCATATTCCCCTTGTCTATATGCTTCACATTCTGCACGGAGTTATATCCCAGCGTATGGGTATTGAGTCTCTGTGCTATCTTGTTTTCTATACCATCGAAGGCACCGCCACAGATGAAGAGTATGTTACGAGTGTCCACATGTATATAGTCCTGGTCGGGATGTTTGCGTCCTCCCTTTGGCGGCACGTTGACCATCGTTCCCTCGAGCAATTTGAGTAGGCCTTGCTGCACACCCTCGCCACTCACATCGCGAGTGATGCTCGGGTTGTCGCTCTTGCGGGCTATCTTGTCTATCTCATCGATGAAGACAATGCCTCGCTCTGCACGCGGCACATCAAAATCTGCCACCTGAAGCAGACGCGAGAGGATACTCTCCACATCCTCGCCTACATAACCAGCCTCAGTAAACACGGTGGCATCCACAATGGTAAACGGCACATCGAGCAGTTTTGCTATGGTGCGCGCCATGAGGGTCTTGCCCGTACCGGTGCTTCCCACCATTATTATGTTGCTCTTCTCTATCTCCACGCCGTCATCGCCTACCGACTGCGAGAGTCGCTTGTAGTGATTGTAGACAGCCACCGAGAGATAGCGCTTGGCATCATCCTGACCTATTATATAATTGTCGAGATATTCCTTTATCTCTTTCGGTTTCGGCACCTTTTTCATATCTGGCACGCCCGCCCCAGGCTTCCGCTCCATAGAGTTCATAGCCGCCTGAGCTATATCCCATGCCGAACGCGCGCAATCCTCACAGATAAAACCATTGAGTCCAGTGATGAGCAGTCCCACCTGCGACTCCGTTCTTCCACAGAAACTACATGCCTTTTCCTTCTGTCTTGCCATCTGTCAGTTTATTTGTTTTTGCGCTCAAGCACGTTGTCTATCATTCCATATTCCTTTGCCTCAGCCGCTGTCATCCAGTAGTTGCGGTCGGAGTCTTGCCACACTTTGTCGTAAGGTGTGTGCGAGTGGTCGGCGATGATGGTATAGAGTTCCTTCTTAAACTTCTGTATCTCCCTTGCTTCTATTTCTATGTCTGAAGCCTGACCCTGCACACCACCGAGTGGCTGGTGTATCATGACGCGACTATGAGGTAACGCAGAGCGCTTGCCTTCTGCTCCCGACACGAGCAACACTGCGCCCATCGAAGCTGCCATACCCGTGCAGATTGTTGCCACGTCACTCTGTATGAACTGCATGGTGTCATAGATACCAAGTCCCGCAGTCACGCTTCCGCCAGGAGAGTTGATATAGATTGATATGTCCTTGCCCGGATCAGTACTGTCGAGATAAAGCAACTGTGCCTGCAGAGTGTTGGCAGTGTAGTCATCGATCTGTGTACCGAGGAAGATTATTCTCTCCATCATCAGTCGGGAGAACACGTCCATTTGTGTCACGTTAAGAGTTCTTTCCTCAAGAATATAGGGATTGAGATACTGGTTTTGTGCACTCACGACATCGTCGAGCACCATACCGTTGATGCCGAGATGACGAGTGGCGAATTTTCTAAAATCGTGGTTCATATAGCCTTGCAATCCTTTTGTATAGACTGTATATATTATATAATATGTAAGAGGAGTTTTCAGCTTCATTTCCTCTTCATCATTACAAAGATAGGAAATAAAGTTGAAAACTCCTCAAAAACAACGCGGAATTTTATGCGTCGGTTTATTTTTCCTGCATAATTTTATTGAACTCTTCGAGAGAAACCTCCTCTTCTTCGAGTTTCACAATGCCCTTCAGCACACCCACGAGCTTGATGTCGATGGCACGGTCTACGAGTCCGTCAACGCTCTCGCGGTGCTTCAGCATCTCCTGTGCGTAGTTCTCAAGATACTCCTCTGGCACATTGTTCATGCCATACTGAGCGAACTGCACACGTGCTGCCTCAACAGCCACGTCCTTGATATCCTGGTCTTCCACCTTTATCTGGTGTGCAGCCACGAGCTTCTCCTTGATGAGGTGCCATGTCAACTGCTTGATGCTCTCCTCGTAGTTCTTCTCTACGAATTCCTCGCCCTTGTCCTTGTTGTTATCGAGCATGATGCGCTTGAGCAGAGCGTCAGGATAGGTCAGCTTGCCCACCTTCTTCTCTATGTGCTCACGCACGTCGAGAAGGAACTTGTAGTCAGAGTCTGACTGGAGCTGGGTCTTGAGTCCCTCTGCAATCTTTGCACGGAAAGCAGCCTCGTCAGCGCACTCGCCTTCACCGAATACAGTATCGAAGAGCTTCTGGTCTACAGCAGCCTTCTGGTAGCGGCTGATAGATGTTATCTGATAGCTGAAGTTGCCAGTATGCTTTGCAGCCTCTTCCTTATCAAGCTTGAGCACTGCCGAGAGTTCTGTCTCGCCATACATCTTGCTTGGGTTGATGGTGAGAATATCACCTGGCTTTGCCTTCTCGAAGATCTTCTTCTGGTCCTCATCCTTCAGGTAGTTTGGCATAATGGTAGCCTCGCTCACTGTGACGCCACCTTCGAGAGTGTTGCCCTCAGCATCAAGCTCACGGAGGTCACCCTTCAGGATATCGTTCTCTGCATACTCGTCAGCTTCAACGTAAGAGCCTGAGCGCGATGCAAACATATCAATCTGACGGTTAATGACGTCGTCATCAATCTTTATTGTGGTGTAAGGCACCTTGTCGTGACCGGAGAGTTTCACCTCAAACTCTGGAGCCACTGCGATGTCAAACAGGAATGTGAACACAGAGTCCTTCTCCAAATCCTGTGGCTGCTGCTTCTCCGAAGGGAGCGGCTGACCAAGCATCTGGATTTTGTTGTCGCCCAGATACTTGTATATCTGCTCGCCAACAAACTTGTTGATGACATCCATCTTTACCGATGTGCCATACATCTTCTTCACCATGCCCATTGGCACCATGCCAGGACGGAAACCAGGAACATTCGCACGCTTGCGGCAGGTCTTGAGTTCCTTCTCCACAGCATCTTTGTAATCAGCCTCTTCAACGGTAAGAGTCAGCAGACCGTTGATTTTGTCGGGGTTTTCAAATACAATATTCATCTTTAGTTATTTATTATGATTTTAATTTATTGCACACGTACAAGTTGCAAAATTACGAAATTTATGGCAAAACGCCCAAGTTTCACCACACTATTTTGTTTTTGCATCAAAGCGTCTCCGCTCATGCAAGCACTCTTTAGCGCATTGAGACTAACGGAATAAGCACAAAGAGACACTTTTTCTTGTCCGTTCAGAAAAATATAGTAACTTTGCTTGCAAAATATAGAATTTCTAAAAAAAGAAGAACGTTATGGCTTTAAAGGTAAAAAATCGCGAAGAAGCGATAGCTGTGCTGAGAGATATGACAAAACGCAAAAAAGAGTGGGAAAAGAAAGTTCAGCAGGACTTCATAAGAGACCGGAGAGAAGCGGAGAACTGTTATGCAAACCTTTAATCTTACTCGCCTCAATTTCCATGCGCCATATGCCGTATGGATGGAAAGCAATGGCTCTTATAAGTTTATAACCGATTATGAGATTATTTATCGCATAGAGTTTTCCGAAAACCAAAATATCTGGGAGGACGAAAAGGCGTACGAGTTTGGAGTTCTCAATGAAAGTAAGAAGTCCTCTCCCAACGACCCTAAGGTAAAACTCACGATACAGGCAATCATCGAAGAGTTTTTTCTCTCAAATCCCGATATACTCTTATACCAATGCGAGACTGGTGATAGCCGTCAAGCCATGCGGGCACGACTATTCACAAAATGGTTTAACGAATATGACAAGCGCGAACGATTTTGCGTCAAATTGTCTGTCCTTAGAGATGAAGGTATTGATAATTACATTGCCATTATAGTACAAAAAAGCAACCCAAGACTTGAAAGCATTCTCAAAGATTTTGATGATTTCATCGGATTCTTTGGTTCAAAACCTGAATAGCCCTCATGATTTAATGAGGACTGGTCACCCTTCCCCCTCGTCAAGCACAAATTCTTTCTTCTGCAACACGAAATTCTTTCCCAGATATTTTTCCTTCACTATCGGATTGGCGGCAAGTTGCTCCGGATTGCCCTGGAAGAGGATTCTTCCCTCAAAGAGCAGATAGGCGCGGTCGGTGATGGAGAGAGTCTCGTGCACATTGTGGTCGGTGATGAGGATGCCGATGTTGCGGTATTTCAGTTTCCACACTATGTTCTGGATATCCTCCACGGCGATAGGGTCGACGCCGGCAAACGGCTCGTCAAGCATGATAAACTTCGGATTGATGGCCAGGCAACGTGCTATCTCCGTGCGTCGGCGCTCACCTCCAGAAAGTTGGTCACCCTTATTCTTGCGCACCTTCGTCAGGCGAAATTCAGCTATAAGGCTTTCCAATTGGCGCAGTTGCTCCTCGTGCGAGAGATTGGTAGTCTCGAGGATAGACATAATGTTGTCTTCCACGCTCATCTTACGAAATACGCTCGCCTCCTGCGGCAGATATCCGATACCGTTGCGTGCACGCTTGTAGACAGGATAGTTGGTCACCTCCACATCGTCGATAAATATATGTCCGTCATTGGGCACCACAAGTCCGGTGGTCATATAGAAAGATGTGGTCTTGCCGGCACCGTTAGGACCGAGCAGACCCACGATTTCACCCTGACGCACATTGATAGACACGTCGTTGACCACCGTGCGCTTGCCATATCGCTTCATCAATCCTTCGGCACGTAGCACCGACGAGCCCTCGACATGTAGAGATTTCGTTTCCTCCATATTATTCCATTTATCTGCAAAATTAGCAAATAAAAGCCTAATAACCTTACAACAATTAAAAACTATTTGCACGTTTGCACTTTTTTAGCGGATTTTGGTTACTTTTGCAACATTATATGAGGTGGGGTCTGTAAATTTCCACCATACAAAGAAAACGACAAAGATGTTTATATCAGGAAAAATAGAAAAGTTTCTCGAGACGTTCGGGCGCTATCTTATATTAATGGGGCGCACATTCAGCCGTCCCGAGAGGATGCGCATGTTTGGCAAGCAATATGTGAAGGACATGTGCTCGCTGGGCATCGACTCCATTGGCATTGTGCTGCTCATCTCATTCTTCATTGGTGCTGTGATATGCATACAGATGAAACTCAACATCCAAAGTCCGTGGATGCCACGATGGACATCGGGCTACACCACGCGCGAGATTATGCTCCTGGAGTTTTCTTCGAGCATCATGTGTCTTATCCTTGCGGGCAAAGTGGGATCAAACATCGCCTCCGAACTTGGCACCATGCGAGTGACACAGCAGATTGACGCTCTTGACATCATGGGTGTAAACTCTGCCAGCTATCTCATCATGCCTAAGATATTGGGACTCATCACTATCATGCCTTGCCTGGTGATATTCAGTTCGTTGACAGGTTTTATCGGTGCCTATGCCACCGCCTACGTCGGTCACATACTTACTCCCGAAGACCTCACGGCGGGACTGCAGCACTCCTTCAACCCATGGTTTGTGTGGATGAGCATCATCAAGAGTCTCTTCTTCGCATTCGTCATTGCCAGCGTGTCGTCATTCTGTGGCTACACCGTGGAGGGCGGCAGCGTGGAGGTGGGACGCGCCAGCACCACGGCCGTGGTGAGCAGCAGTGTGCTCATTCTCTTCTCCGACGTATTCCTCACACAGTTGCTGAGCTAAGGCTTTTTCAACGGGCGACCTACATTCCCAACACCAAGCGAAAAAACAATTATGATAGAAGTAAAAAATCTATATAAGGCATTCGACGACAAGGAAGTGCTCAAGGGCATCGACGCACAGTTTGAGGATGGCAAGACCAACCTTATCATCGGCCAGAGCGGATCGGGCAAGACTGTGCTCATGAAAAATCTCGTGGGACTGCTCACACCCACCAGCGGACAGGTGCTCTACGACGGGCGCGACTTTGTGGCGATGTCGAAGAACGAGAAGGTTATGATGCGCCGCGAGATGGGCATGATATTCCAGTCGGCAGCACTCTTCGACTCGCTCTCGGTACTCGAGAATGTGATGTTCCCACTCGACATGTTCTCCAATATGACTCTGCGCGATCGCAAGAAGCGCGCGCAGGAATGTCTTGACCGCGTAAACTTGATAGACGCGCAGAAGAAATTTCCCGGCGAGATATCGGGCGGTATGCAGAAGCGTGTGGCCATAGCGCGCGCCATAGTGCTCAACCCAAAGTATCTCTTCTGCGACGAACCTAACTCGGGTCTTGACCCGAAGACGAGTCTTGTCATCGACGAACTACTGTCGGGCATCACCCGCGAATATAACATCACGACCATCATCAATACCCACGACATGAACTCCGTGATGGGCATAGGCGAGCACATCGTGTTTATCTATAAAGGCCACAAGGAATGGGAAGGCACCAAGGATGATGTCATGAGTTCCACAAACGAAAAACTCAACGACCTTGTCTTCGCTTCCGACCTCTTCAAGAAAGTGAAGGAAGCGGCGAAATAATAATGCACGTACGTGCGTTGGACGAAAAAAAACTCCCTTGACGTATCAATCGGACGATACACCAAGGGAGTTGTTTTTTTGTTTAACGTATTACCACCTTCTTGTTGTTATGGATATAAATCCCTTTCTTGGCAGGATTTACTTTCTGTCCGGCAAGGTTGTAGTAACTGTCAATGCCAACTTTCACATTGCTTCCTTTGTCAGTCACATTGACATTGTTGATACCTTCAGCAATTTTGTCTCCCAGGCGATAGAGTTTCACTCCATGGCTAGGCACCTTAGCGGTAATGGTGCCTGTGGCTGTACCTGCACTCTGCTTTTCCCATATGTCATATACTGGAACCGCTTCGTCTGCTTTATAACCCAGTTGTGTGAGGTCGAAGGTATAGCCTGCAGTTTTGGTGACAAAGAACTGGAAGTCCATCGTCGTGCCAGTAGAGTTAGGGTTGTCCTTGTCGCAACTGGTGTCGTATCCACAGAGCGCACGAAACTTCTTGTACTTGTGTCCTGCCGGCAAGTCATAGATAAGCGTGCATTGTGCGTTGAGACCAAGACCTGTCTCATAGGTCTGTCCTTCCACGGTGAGAGTCTTTCCCTCTACGTTTTGGTTAACGTGGAGCGATCCCCATGAGGAAGAGTAGGAAGTATGACTCAGAGTGGTGAGTGAAGTTTCGTTGCCATCTTCATCTATCAACACAGGATTTATCAGGTTGGCACGGTCGTAGGAGAAACCGTCTCCACCGTCTGACACGAATATCTTCAACTGCTCTGCATCCGTGATGTCAAATTCTTGCATCATGCTCTTGGTGCCTGTGCGAGAGATGAGTCCTGTGTGGGACACATAGTTCGTCTGCTCGTCGGTCAAAGGATTCTGGTCGAATACCATGAAGCGGATGGAAGTCGTAGAGTTGTTTTGGTTTATACCAGAGTCATCCGCAGCAGCCTTTGCCTTGAAGCGCACTACATCCATGGCGTCGGGAATGGTGAAGAAGAGAGCCGCATTGGCATCAGTGGAGAAACCACGGTCGTAACTTTCTCCCAAGACCTTCATCTTGCCTCCGTTTGACACGTTCTTATTCTCGGTAACCTTCTTGAAATATGAGTCGAAATAGTCGCGGGTTTTGTATTCGCCAGTGAGATTCACCTCGGTGCCGTCTCTCAACACGAGAGTAGGATTGATCCAGTCGCCGTGGTCGTAGTTGTAGTTGTCGCCGCCGTCGTCGACTACGAGGACAAGCGTCTTGCTACCTTCCGGCCATTCGATATCCACATCGGCGGCATGACCGTCTGTAGTGTAGGCGATGACCTCTGACTTATAGAGAGCCTTATTGCCTACTATCCAACGTGTATTGTCGCGCTGGAAGAGTGCCAAGTACTTGTTGCCTGTGTCAGGGTCGGTAGATGTCCATGCCACATGACCATTATCCTCGTCGTTTTCCACCTGGTGGGCATCCTGTCCGTACTTGTGCATCTGATGATATTCCTCATTGGTGAGGAGAGAGTTGGTGAAGTCGTCATTTTTGGTCATCTCGCCACCGAAGAAGAGTGGAGAGTGGCAGATGCCCCAGAGACTCATCATCGTCAACTGCTCGTTTTGTGTGAGCCTGGTCCATCTGCCGGCATCGGCATTGGTGTAACCATTATCAGCGATGGTCATGGCTATTTGTCCGAGTGGGAGCATGTCGCAGTCGGCATAGTTGCCTGGACGGGCATACTTGCTCCATTCGTTAGCCTCATTGAACACAGCATCCACACTGCTCCAGTTGTCCCAAAGGTCGTCCATCATGCGCCACATGTTGGCATTGTCAAGACATTCCTGTGCATATTGATATTGGGTCTTGCCTGGGCTAAGAGAGAGGACGATAGGGCGACCCGTCTGGTCTATGGCCTTGCGAATCATGTGTATCTCGTCGGTATAGAACGGACGGGAAAGGTCGTCTATCTTGATGAAATCCACACCCCAACTGGCATAGAGGTCCATGATACTGTTATAGTAGAGTTGTCCATACTCGTTGTTCTGCACCAGCAAGTTGTCCTTCAGCCAAGTGCAAGGAGAGGTTGTTCCATTGTAAACTTTAGACCAAGCGGTGCTTTCGCTGTCTTTTAGTTTGTATTTGGAAGAGCCCACTACCGACTTTGGCACACCACGCATGATGTGGATGCCAAACTTCAGTCCCATAGCGTGAAGTTTGTCAGCAAGAGCCTTGAATCCCTCATTGACACCATTATTCATTGCCGAAGGGAAACGAGATGGCGATGGCAAATAGCGGCCATACTCGTCGAGCACATAGCCTTGCGTACCTTTTTGATTATAGTTTCCGCCACCGAGTGAAGGATGGTTGCAGTACCAGCGAATATCCACTACCACATATTCCCATCCATGCTTGACGAGGTCATGATCTACGAGATACTGTGCGTTTTGCATTACTTCTTTCTCCGTCACAGAAGAGTAATAGCAGTCCCATGAGTTCCAACCCATGGGTGGGGTCTGTGCCCAAGTGCGAAATGTTGCCATGTCTTCGGTCTGAGCCTGCATAGGGGCTATGGCTAACAGCATGGCTGCAAATGTAGTTACAAGTTTTCGGTTCATTGTTATCTGGTTTTTAGTTGGTTATATTTAGGTTTGCCATGACACATTTGCCATATTTTCATCATCCCATGACCTTCCACTCCAGGGTGTTCACTCCATCCCTAAGTGTGAAGTTCATGCCGACCTTCACCACTGGCTTCGTCTGCATCTTGAAGGCATCGGCATAATGCTTAGCCTCTATTTGGGCAAGGGCGTCATCTACACTTCCATTGAGTTTCAACTCCATCACATAGATGTTGGCAGGCGTCTCGAGCGTGATGTCGATACGCCCCCTTGCGGTGTGTTGCTCCACATGAATGCGGTAACCGGTAAGCAGTGCGAAGATGATGTAAAGCGTCTGTTGCCAGTGTCCTTCATAATTGGTATTGTCGCAGTAAGGCACGGTTGCAAGAAAGTCAGCAAGGAGTTGCAACGCATCGTCGATATTGCCACGTTTAATCTGTACCGACATGCGTGCCACTGCAGTGTTACCCATAGCAGCATTTCGGTCGAGATAGTGAGGCATTAGACTGCGGAATAGACCTGTCCTGATCTCATTGTTAGGAATAGCCAGTTCATAGAGGTCACTTTCCTCGTCATAATCCTTGATGGTCATGTAACCGCTCTGATAGAGCAGTGGGACGAGTGTCGACATTGTCTCCGTAGCTGCATCAAAATCACACTTCCCCACCCAAGCATTCTCACCTAGGTTCATCGGCAAAAAGTCAAACTTGCGCATCATATTGATGAGATAGGTGGGGGTGCCGCTACCAAACCAGTAGGAATCCATCACTTGTTTTGCAAAGCAGTTGAACAAACTATATGGATTAAACACATCAGGTGAAGGCCACGTAAAGTGATAGCCGTCATATTGTTCTGTAAGTTTCTTGATAGTTTCTTCGCGGCTCAATTTCAACTTGCCAGCAAGCACATCAATATCGTCCGACATCTGCATAAGAAGTTCTTCCTTTGTGATGCCACAGATGCCTGCATATGGCTCGTCCATGGAGATATTGTTGATATTGTTAAGTTCACTGAAAATGCTAAGTTGCGAGAACTTTGTAATGCCGGTCATAAACACGAAGCGGAGCATAGGCTCGGATGCCTTCAGAGGACTATAGAAGTTGCGCATCGTATAGCGGAGCTGTGGCAACAGTGTGTCCTCATGCACCACGTCAAGCAGAGGCGCGTCATACTCATCGATGAGCACTACCACCTGCTTGCCCGTCTTCTGGAATATTGCAGATATCAAGTTGGTTAGTCGAATGTTGGCATCTGGCTTTGTGCTGCTAATGCCAAATTTCTGCTCTTGTTTCTCTATAATGTCAAGAATATAACGATTCAGCATTTCATTGTCCATATGCTTGCCCATGCTCAGGTCGAAGTGCAGCACCGGATATTCGTTCCATTCCGTTTCCATATACTCTATGGCAAGTCCTTCAAACAAGTCTTTTCTTCCCTCGAAATAACTCTGAAAGGTGGACACCAGCAATGACTTGCCGAAACGTCGCGGACGACTCAAGAAGAAGAACTTCCCTGCATGAGCCATGTGATAAACGTATTCCGTCTTGTCCACATACAACATACCAAGCCGTCTGATTTCCTCGAATGTTTGAATGCCTAAAGGGTATAATCTCGTTGCCATAGACTAAATAATGTTGTTTTTACAATGCAAATATATGACAAACAAACGAGACTGCCAAAAGTATTTCTCCATTTCACACACTTGCCTTTGTCTCTTTCCTCGAATATTATTCGTAATTTTGCGCCATAACTTCAAGAGAAGGAAGAATTCTCTTGAAGGGAATACTAAGAAAGGAAACAATATGAACGGAATTTATACTATTTTACTCTTGCTACTGAGCAACATCTTCATGACGCTGGCTTGGTATGGTCATCTCAAATTACAACAGACGGGCATGAGCAGCAATTGGCCCTTGATAGGTGTCATCGCCTTCAGTTGGGCGATAGCATTCTTCGAGTATTGTTGCCAAGTGCCGGCCAACCGCATCGGATTTATCGGCAACGGAGGTCCATTCTCTTTGGTGCAACTCAAGGTGATACAGGAGTGCGTGTCGCTCATCGTATTCGCCATCATCGCCAACATCC
>CAVKNF010000019.1:0-21232 GCA_963657415.1 bacterium
ATTCACCGTCTGCAAGAAGTAGTAAATCATGCAAAGAGAATAGTAAACCTTGTTGCGCCTCGCAGTGTTTGGATTGGAAATCCATTTATTATCAGACCTCTTGATATAAGCAGCTCTACTTGTTGGGAGAATGTTAATGCTGGTTTATTATATCGTGTCATTAATCTTTTCTTTAATTACAAAGTTACACGATAAACGCCAAACCAAAGAACGAAACGAGATGAAATTGCAAAAGGTGCGCGGGAAAAAGTTTTGTCACACGCACTCTTGCAGTTGCGGGGGATAATGACTATCTTTGCAAACGTTACAACAAGATGGGTAATATAAATTCCCATATGGTGGGTTCTATAAATTCCCCATATAGTGAGGCTATAAATTCCCACCATATCAAAATTAAGGTAAGAAGATGAATTTCGATAGAGTAGTGGATAGCCTGAGCGACTTGTCGGGCAGCGAGATGTGTCATTATAGTGTGGACAACATACCCTTTCCCCTGACGGACAGGTTGGTGGAGATTGTGGGTTTGTGTCGCAGTCTGCTCTTCCCTGGCTATTACGGTCGTGGCATAGTGAATGCCGGGTCGCTAAAGTTTCGCATCGGAATAGAAGTGGAAGAACTCTACTCCAAACTCACGAAACAGATAGCCGCAGGACTGGCTTATTCGCGCTATGGGCAGTATGAGTCGAAGGACGCCCTGTGGAATGATGCCGAGAAACGTGCGAAGGACTTTGTGGAAAGCCTGCCCGAGATAAGAAGCATCCTGGCGCAGGATGTCGTGGCGCACTTTAGAAATGACCCCGCGGCACATAACCTTGGCGAGGTCATCATGTGCTATCCAGGACTGAAAGCCATCTCCAGTTATCGTGTTGCCCACAGGCTGGTGGAACTTGATGTGCCACTTATACCGCGCATCATCACGGAGATGGCACATTCAGAGACGGGCATCGACATCAATCCCGAGGCACGCATAGGCGAGGGTTTTGCCATCGACCACGGCACGGGAGTCGTCATAGGTGCTACGTGCATCATCGGACGTCATGTTACTCTCTATCAGGGAGTCACTCTTGGAGCAAAGAATTTCCCCCAGAATGAAGACGGCTCGCTCGTGAAGGGAATAGAGCGGCATCCTATTCTGGGGGATGATGTCATTGTCTATGCCAACGCCACCATTCTCGGTCGTGTGACGATAGGCAAGGGGAGCGTCATCGGCGGTAACCTATGGGTGGTGCACGATGTGCCCGAAAATACCAAACTGTTTTATACTGCGAACAAGTCTGTAGACAAGTAGCGCTCGCCAGTGTCAGGCAGGAGCACGGCTATGTTCTTTCCTGCAAACTCGGGTCTATTGGCCACGCTTGTGGCAGCAAAGACTGCCGCTCCGGCTGATATGCCTACGAGCAGTCCTTCCTCCTTGGCGAGAGTTCTCGAGGTGGCGAAAGCATCCTCGTTGCCCACCGTTATCACCTCGTCCACCACATGTGCATCATAGTTGCCAGGGATGAAGTTGGCTCCTATGCCCTGTATCTTGTGAGGACCAGGGTTGCCTCCCGAGAGTATTGGCGAAGTGGCAGGTTCCACGGCGAAGACCTTTGCCTCGGGGAATGCCGCCTTTATGGCTTTTCCCGTTCCGCTGACCGTGCCTCCTGTGCCTACGCCAGCCACGAAAGCGTCAATCTTTATGCCGTCGGCTTTGGCAGCCTCGACAATCTCTATGCCCGTGGTACGCTCGTGTACGGCAGGGTTGCTCGGGTTTTCAAACTGCTGCAGGATGACGGCTCCGGGAGTACTGTCACGCAGTTCCTCAGCCTTCTTCACAGCCCCCTTCATACCCTCCGAACCGGGTGTGAGCACTATCTCCGTGCCATAGGCGCTTGCCAGTTTGCGACGCTCCACGCTCATCGTCTCGGGCATGGTGAGAATCACTCTGTAGCCCTTCACCGCTCCCACTAGGGAGAGACCCACTCCCGTGTTGCCACTTGTGGGTTCTATGATTGTACCACCTGCTTTCAGTATGCCTTTATCCTCGGCATCCTCAATCATGGCCAGGGCTATGCGGTCCTTTACCGAACCGCCTGGATTGAAGTATTCCACCTTTGCCAGGATGTTGGCCTTGACATTATGTGACTGCGCATACTTGCCGAGTTTCACTATCGGCGTGTTGCCGATGAGTTCTATGATAGAGTCGTGGATTTTCATAATCTGTACTTGTTGTTTTTGTATTGAGGTGGGATTTTTATTTGTATCCCACCTCAAGAGTTTATTTTATTGATGGCTTATGCCATTATATATTTGAATGCCTTTGACATTATATCTTCGCCAGAGCCTGGTCGAGGTCGGCTATGATGTCGTCGATATGCTCCACTCCGATGGAGAGACGCACCGTGGAAGGAGTGATGTGCTGGGCAGCCAGTTCCTCGTCGGTCATCTGCGAGTGGGTGGTGGTGTAAGGATGTATGGCCAAAGACTTCACGTCGGCAACATTCGCCAGGAGAGAGAATATCTCCAAAGAGTCGATAAACTTCCAGGCGTCGTCCTTGCTGCCGTTTATCTCGAATGTGAATATCGAACCTGCTCCCTTCGGGAAGTATTTCTTATAGAGCTCATGATCCTTGTGGTCGGGCAGGGCAGGATGGCTCACGCTCTTCACCTTAGGATGCTTGCTCAGATAGTCCACCACCTTGAGAGCGTTCTCCACATGACGCTCTATGCGCAGAGGCAAAGACTCCACACCCTGCAGGAGTATCCAAGCGTTGAAAGGAGATATCGTGGCACCCGTGTCACGCAGTATGACGGCACGTATGCGGGTCACGAAGGCTGCCGCTCCAGCCACGTCGGCAAAGATGGCACCGTGATAAGACGGGTCTGGCTTGGCGAGAGTAGGATACTTGTCGGCATTGGCCTTGAAGTCAAACTTGCCTCCGTCTACTATCACGCCACCGAGGCTGCTGCCGTGTCCGCCGATAAACTTTGTGGCTGAGTGCACCACGATGTCGGCACCGTGCTCAAGAGGACGGATGAGGATAGGCGCGAAAGTGTTGTCCACGATGAAGAGGATGTTGTGCTTGTGGGCCACCTCTGCTATGGCATCGAGGTCGGTAACGTCGGAGTTAGGGTTGCCGAAAGTCTCCGCATATATGACTTTTGTGTTTGGCTGGATGGCATTCTCCAGAGCCTCCAGATCATTCACGTTTACGATGGTGTTGGTCACGCCCATGTTGGCAAGAGTATGCGTGATGAGGTTGAACGAACCGCCATACAAGTTGTCCGCAGCCACGATATGGTCGCCATTGAGGCACACATTCTGCAGAGCGTAGGTCACGGCAGCCGCACCCGATGCCACGGCAAGACCTGCCACGCCGCCTTCGAGGGCTGCTATACGGTCTTCAAATACCGCTTGAGTGGAGTTTGTGAGGCGTCCGTAGATGTTGCCCGCGTCACGCAGACCGAAACGGTCGGCAGCATGCTGTGAATTGCGGAATACATATGAAGTGGTCTGATAGATAGGCACGGCGCGTGCGTCAGATGCCGGATCCGGCTTTTCCTGTCCTACATGAAGTGCCAAAGTCTCGAGGTGATATTTTTTCTCTGCCATAATGATATAATTTTTATTGTTTATTGTTTTCGCTTGCAAATTTACTTTTATCGGAAATAATAGCCAAAGGATTTTGATTATTCAGTAAAAGCGTCTAATTTTGCATCGTCCGACAGAAAAAGTTTCTGCATGAAGGCTGTTGACATGTATCTTTGCAGGAACACTCTTGACGTCAGACGGATGGCTATATATAATATAATAATGTACGTATGACACAAGAATTGGATTCCACCGACCTGCTCATCTTGCAGGAATTGCAGAATGACGGTCATCTCACCATCAAGGAACTTGCGCAGAGGGTGCACCTCAGCGTGTCGCCAGTATATGAGCGCGTGCGCAGGTTGGAGCGCAGCGGATATATCAAGGGTTATGTGGCTGTGTTGGATGCAGAAAAACTGGACTGCGGTTTCGTGGTCTTCTGCTATCTCAAGATGAAACAGCATACCCATGAAAACGCAGTCCAGATAATGGAGCGTGTGCAGAATATACCCGAAATCGTGGAGGTATACAACATCTCGGGCGATTTTGACTTCCTGCTCAAGATATATGTGCGCAACATGAAGCAATATCAGAGTTTCGTGATGCGCATACTCGGCGATATTCCCGCCATAGGTTCGTTGAACTCGTCGTTTGTGCTCGGCGAGGTGAAAAACTCCCATCGCCTGCCGTTGCCCGTAGGCGAACAGTAGGGCGATGCTCGTAGGGGGGGGAGTTACTTCTTGAGGATAGCCAACAGATGATCCCACACCATCTGCACGGTGGGGATGTGGAGCATCTCCTCAGGAGTGTGCACGTGACGCAGAGTAGGACCGAAACTCACCATGTCGAGGTCGGGATAGCGCTCTGAGAACAGGCCGCACTCCAGTCCTGCGTGTATGCCGAGCACGATGGGGTCCTTGTGGAAGAGTTCCTTGTAGGTATCCACCGTCATCTTGGTCAGTTTGCTGTCGGCACGCATCTTCCATGCTGGATATCCGTCGCCCGTCACGACCTCAGCCCCGGCAAGTTGGAAGGTAGCACGCACCGTGTTGCACATGTTGGTGAGATTGCTCGTCACATTAGACCTCTGCGAAGCCACCACCACGGCTTCGTGGTCATTGGTCTGTATGCTTGCCACATTGCTTGATGTCTCCACGAGCCAGTCCACGGCTTTGTCCTGACACATGGCGAGCACACCGTTGTCCACGGCCTGGAGCGCGCGGATGATGTTGTCGGATGTAGACTTCGGCATGACCGTTGTGGGATCGCAACTCTCGAGTATGAACTCCATAGACTTCTCCGTCACATGAAATTCGTCTTCCACATCTGCCGCAAACACATTCCAGTCGGCACGCACCTGCTCCTTGTCCTTTGCTGGTATGCAGAACACCACCACGGCATCACGAGGTATGGCATTGTGCATCTTGCCGCTACACCATGAATGCAGGCGAAGTCCATATTTCTCATTCTCGCTATAGAGGAAACGGGCAGCCAGTTTGATGGCGTTGGCGCGCTTCTTGTTTATGTCGTCGCCCGAGTGTCCGCCGAAGAGACCTTTCATTGTGATTTGCATGAAGAACATGCCCTCGGGAGTATCCTCCATGTCATATCTGAATGTAGCCTTTGTGGTGCGTCCGCCAGCACACGACACGAAGATTTGTCCCTCGTCTTCGCTGTCGAGATTGATGAGCATGCTGCCCGTCATAAATCCCGACTTCAGTCCTGCCGCACCCGTGAGTCCTGTCTCCTCGTCGCGTGTGAAGAGACATTCTATTGGGCCGTGCTCTATGTCATCAGAGTCGAGGATAGCCAGTTCGATGGCGCAACCTATGCCGTCGTCGGCTCCGAGAGTAGTGCCGCGCGCCTTCATCCATTCTCCGTCCACATAAGTCTCTATGGGGTCGTTCATGAAGTCTATCTCCTTGTCTATGAGTTTGTCGCACACCATGTCCATATGACTCTGCAGGATGATGCACTCCTTATTCTCATAACCAGGAGTGGCACCCTTGCGTATGAGCACATTGCCAGTCTCGTCGACGAGAGTTTCAAGGTTGCGGCTCTCGCCAAACTCCTTCAGAAACGCTATCATCTTCTCCTCGTGCTTCGACGGACGGGGAATCTTGTTTATCTTCGCAAACTGCTCAAATACAATGGCAGGTTGCAATTCTCTTTTGTCCATAATAGTCACTTTTATGTTTTTTTATTCTTTCATTTCTTGTTGTTTTCTGTAAATATACTAATTTTGCAAGCATATAGTACAGAAAAATCGTTTACAAAGATAGAAAATAATGGTAACAACCCTTTTGCTGACTGTGTTAATTATTGCAATAGCGATGATTTTGCTATGTGTAAACGTGATTTTCAAGAAAGACGGACAGTTCCCCTCCATGCACATCCACGACTCTGAAGCCATGAAGCAGCGCAACATCCATTGTGTTGTAGACCAGGACCATGAGGCGCAGGACAAGGGACGGTTCTTTTAGTATATAAGACTTTTATCAAATAAAAGACGATTCCTTTAGCAAACAAAAAACAAAAAATAAATAATCAAAATGAACAAGTTATCATTTGCACTTACTGCAGCGGCTTTGTCCGCAACGGTGCTCACATCATGCAACAATGCACCAAAGGCCAATGACACCAAGAATGTGGCTCCAGTGTCGTCGGAGATGAAAATCGCTTATGTGGAGGTTGACTCCATCATGTCACAGTACACCTTCTCCAAGGAGTATCAGGCTGTATTGACAAAGAAGGCGCAGAACATCCAGAACACTCTCGCCTCAAAGCAGCAGGCTCTCGAGGCTGCCGCAGCAAAACTCCAGCAGGACTATCAGGCAAACGCCTTGACCCAGGAGCAGGCACAGGCTCGTCAGGCTGCCATCCAGAAGCAGAGTGCAGACCTGCAGTCGCTAAACCAGCGCCTCACCAACGAGTTTCAGACCGAGCAGAACAAGTTTAATGATGCTCTGCGTGACTCTATCCAGAACTACCTGAAGGTTTACAACAAGGATAAGGCATACTCTCTGATTCTGACAAAGGTGGGTGACAACATCCTCTATGCAGATTCAAAGTATGACATCACAGCCGAGGTTGTGGCAGGTCTTAACAAGGCTTACAAGCCTTCCAAGGCTGCTGCCGAGAGCAAGAAGGACAAGAAGTAATCATAGTAGGTGCAGCGTCCTCGCTGCACCCTCAGAAAATACTACGCCCTCGCCGTATTACGCAAACGAGTAGAGGGAATTCAAAGGAGGTACGGCGCCCCCGCCGTACCATCTCCGCTAAAGGGAAATGTCTATAAAAGTTTCCTTTCCTGAGATGGTACAGCGAGGGCGCTGTACCTCCTATAGTTTGCAACATTTCATAGTAGGCGAAGCGTCCTCGCTTTGCCCATAGGAGGTACAGCGCCCTCCGTCCTCGCAGCACCTCCTATTGATTACCATTTTATTTATCCTATGATGCCCTTTGATTTGCGAAATTCCCCTGGCATTTTGCCCGTCAAGCGCTTGAAGAACTTGACGAAATAGGAAGGGTCGTAGAAGCCCAATCTATAGCCTATCTCCTTTATACTCATCGGCGAGTGTTGCAACTGGCGCTTTGCCTCGAGCACTATGCGGTCGTTGATCATCTGCAGGGGCGAGTGACAGGTGCTTTGCGCCACATATTTTGTAAGCGTGTGCGTAGAGATGTTGAGCATGTCGGCATATTCCTGCACGGTGTGCACGTGGCGGAAGTTCTGCTCAATCAACTGGCGGAAGCGCACGAAGGTGCGGTTGGCCACACTCGACACATAGAGCGTTGGTATCTCCTTGCGCTCGCCACACCTTTGCACGCGGACTAAGAATAATCGCACAAGGTATTGCATATAGTCGCGGTGGGCGAAGGCTCCCGTCAGAGAATATTCGCGGTTCATCTCGTTGACGAGTAGCATCAGCCGCTCAGCCTCTTCTTCCATTATCTTATAATAGGGTAGGGAGTCGTAGGCATTAAACACGTTGTATTTCAGAAATATGTTCTCGCTCGACTCCTCGTCCATGAGAAAACTGGCGTTGAAGAGTATTACTACGCCCTCAAGAGTCTCGTTGCCGTCGAAGGCATGTATCTGTCCAGGGGCGATGAAGAATATCGTGTTGTCGGTGACGGGATAGTCCACGAAGTCTACGCGGTGGGTGCCCTGTCCATGGCGAAACCATATTATCTGGTAGAATTCGTGCACGTGAGGCGGCATGTTGCCGCATAGGTTTTCGTGAAAAAACTTGGGCATGAAGTGCAGTTCCAGTTCCAGACCCGAGTGGCTGTTCTCTTCTATGCTGTAGGAGTCTATATCTTCTTTCTTCATTTTGACGAAATGGTAAATTACGTGATTGCATTGGTAAAATTGCACAAACTTTCTGATATATCCAAGCGATACTCATAAATTTACCATTATGCGACATGAATTTGCATGGACATAGTATGTGGCAAGTCTTAATTTTGCACACGTCTTAAGGACATGACATAACAAACAATAACTCTAAAAACAAAATTAAGACTATGAATGAAGTAAAGGCTTATCTTCAGATTACCATGAAGATCAAAGAGAGTGACCGTCCAAGTGCAGCAAAGGTGTATTTCGATTATCGTCAGCCATTCCTCGACACCATCGAGGGCGCTATGACAAAGAATCTGCTTGTTCGCGACGAGGATGTGCAGGTGCTCCATGGTTTTGACTCAGCAGAGCATGCTGCCGCTTATCTCCAGTCGGCTATGTTCACAAATGACGTTGTGACAGGCTTGTCACCTTATTTCCAGGCTGACCCAGAGATACGTATCTTCACCGTAGCAGGCTAATACTGACGTAAAGCATTATATATGGTGGATTTGTAGAATCTGCCTATAGATGAATAAACAAAAAAAAGGACTGGTGTCGCATGGCACGAGTCCTTTTGGGGGCTCATAAGGGACATGCTCCATAATATCTGACCGATGAAATTCTGAGACGATAATGGTCACTTTTCTTTATTTTTCTTGTAACTTTGTATCTTCTAAACGTCTGGTTTGTAAATTATGCGCAATTCCCATATATTAGCAAAATCGCTAAAGACATTCTTTCTTGCGTCGGTATTGTCGTCCGCCGTCACGCAGTTGAATATTCTCGTAGACGGCATTGTGGTAAGTCATGCCGTTGACAAGGACGCCATCTCGGCAATCAATCTGTGTGCGCCCGTACTCGCCGTCGTCATGCTTGTAGCGTCGATGATATATAATGGCGCTGGCATATTGATGGGCAATGCCATAGGCAACCAGAAGTATGATTCGGTAAACAGGCTCTACACGGTAGCCATAACCATCGTCATTGTCGTAAACCTGTTGATAGCGATAGGGTGCTGTTGCTGTGTGGATGCTATAGCCGGTCTTCTCACCTCAGAAAAGCGCTTGTTGCCGTTGCTGACGTCTTATCTGCCAATAAGTTTTATCGGTGCCCTCTTCATCTCTTTCCATATGGCTATGGCAAATTTCGTCAGGGTGAGCGGTCGTCCTACTCTTGTCACCAAGTGTATGGTGACCGAGTCTGTAGGCAATGCCGTTCTCGACATCCTGTTTGTGGTAGTCTTCGGGTGGGGCATGTATGGTGCAGCCGCAGCCTCGGCGTCAGCCGCCTTCTTCTCCACGGCGGTATTCATACCCTATCTTAAATCTCCCGACAGACCTTTCGCCCTCGTAAAGATGCCGTTTGACAGTTTCTTCAAGGTTCTTGGCAGAGAATTGCGCAGAGGTTTCCCCGTAGCGTTGGGCACGTTGGCACTTGCTGCGATGATGATTTCTGTTAACGCCCTCGTCCTTAGGGCAAAGGGTGCTGACGGCATGTTCGTGTTCAGCGTGTGCATGCAGATACTCATGCTGAGCATGCTCTTGCTTGGCGGTGGTGGTCAGGTGATAACGGGCATTGGCGGAGTGCTCCTTGGAGAGTATGATTACGAGGCTTTGAAGAAGGTGTTTACGATTGTATTCCGAGTGATAGTAATCTTCACCTTGATATCCACCATCATCGTATTCTCCTTTCCGGAATTGCTTGCGCAGTTGTTTGGTGCCAAAGGCAGGCTGCTGCAGGAGTCCATCATGCCGCTGCGCCAGTTTAGTCTTATCTTCCTGCCGTTGGGCATAATCATCCCGTTGGCGAATGTCCTGGTGCTGCTCAACCGCAATACCATCGCCTCTATCATAAATGTGGGCATGCTTGCCTGCATCGTGCCGATAGTGTTTCTTTCCACTTTGTTCTGCCCAGACTACATCTGGCTGTCGATGAGCATTTCGATGTGGATAGTCCTCCTTTTGAGTGTAGCGGGCGTGTTTACCATTTCCAAGCGTCAGAAAGGTCTGCACTGGCTTTTCCTCACACCTAAGGCAGATGAGAGCAGCATGATAAGTGTGTCGGTGAAGTATGACCGTAGTGACGCCACTACAAAGGTTGACGAGGTGATGCAAATCCTGGAGTCAAGAGGTCTTGACCGTTGTAGCGGTGTGAAACATTGCCTGGAGGAAGTCCTCGTGAATGAGGTGGAGCATGGCATAGCGACAGGACAACACGACGGTTTTGATGTCTTTTCCTCTTATCTTGAAGGGAAGGTCACCATCATACTCAAGTCGGTCGGAGCGCCGTTTAATCCTTTTAATGCCTACGACGGACAGGACGATATGGAGAAGATAAGGATGGACATCGTGAAAGGTTATTCCACGGATAACAACTACAAGTATATGAACGGTGTCAACTGCCTCTATATAAATATCGATACCAACCTCTGAAAGCGGGTCCTGTAAATTCCCGCCTTCAAAGGATAAAACCTATTTGGAAAGCATCTGCAGAACGTCCTTGTCCAAGAAGTATTTTCGGTATTCGCTCTCGAAATTGGGAGTGAATACGTCCTTGCCCATATTGTCGGCTATTTCTTCTTTAGTCCAAAAGCGTCCGCCATTGAGTTCGGATGCGCTGGGCGACACCTCGCCGTCATAGATGGTGGCGTTTACATACACCAGTTCGCTTTCGGTCTGGCTGTCGTAAACGTATTTGTCTAAGAATGTGGGGCGAAAACCTTTCACTCCCAATTCCTCGCTCACCTCTCTGACGAGCGCTTCCTTAGGATTCTCTCCGTAGTCCACGTGTCCGCCACATGCCGTGTCCCACTTGCCTGGTTGGATATCCTTCCAGTCGGGACGGCGTTGCAGATAGAGTTCTCCACACGAATTGAAAAGGTGCAGGTGCACCACGGGATGCAGTATGCGACTGCCATTATGTGCTTCCCCGCGTGTTATGCTGCCCAGCACATTGCCGTCAGCATCCACGCGGGGAAACAGTTCGTTCTTATTGTCCATCGTCAAGTGAATTGAAAGATGTGAGTGAAGTGAAACATTCGGGGAATATCCTCTTCAATTGTCGCCGTGTGAGAGGCGTTTCCTTACGGAAGAAGGCAAAGAGAGCGCTTCCCGAACCGCTCATCGATGCGTATACGGCACCCATACGATAGAGCGTGCGCTTGATCTCAGCCAGTTCGGGATACTGCGGGAAGAGCGACTCCTCGAAGTCATTGACGAGTATGCCGTTCCACGACTCTATCGGTTGCATCACCAGTTCCACACAGTTCTTTATGGGCGAGTGGGGGTGCACGCTGGCATAAGCCTCCTTGGTGGATATCGTCAGGTGAGGCTTCACGATGGCGAGTTTCAGTCCACGCATCTGATAGCATATGCCCGGTATGCGATAGAGCCTGTCGCCGATGCCCTCGGCATAAGCCGGTTGCGACTTAATGAAGAATGCGCAGTCGGCACCCAGTCGCGAAGCATACGACTCCAGTTGGCTGTCGGTGAGGTCGAGCGAGAACTTCTCGTTGAGTTCTCTGAGCATGTATGCCGCATCACTCGATCCTCCACCCAGTCCTGCCTGCGAAGGTATGCGCTTGTCGAGATAAGCGTGCACGGGCGGCAGAGGGTGGTCGGCAGCCAGCAGGTTGTAGGCTTTCACCACCAGGTTGGTCTGCTCGTCGCACTCTATGGTGTCGCCAGTCACGGTCAACTGGCAAGGGTAGGGATAATCCTCGGTCTGTTCCTCCACGCGGAGAGTGTCGCAGAGAGGCACCGGCAGGAATACCGTTTCGATGTCGTGGTATCCGTCCGGTCTCTTTCTGACGATATTCAGTCCAAGGTTAATCTTGGCTTGTGGATTACTCATTGAGTTTGTTCTTGACTTTCTCTACATATGCGTCAATGGCAGCCACGGCTGTCACATTGAGGATGTCTCTCACTGAAGACTCGAAGTCCGTGAAGTGGATAGGTTTGTTGAGACCCATCTGGATAGGGCCGATCACCTCCACGTCAGGAGCCAGCGACTTGAGCAGGTTGTAACTGCAGTTTGCTGACGACATATTTGGGAATACCAGTGTGTTCACCTTCTTGCCGTTGAGGCGTGTGAATGGATATTTCTTGTCACGCAGTTCGGTGTCGAGGGCAAAGTTCATCTGCATCTCACCGTCCACGAGCATGTCGGGACATTCTTTCTGCAGAGTCTCCACAGCATTGTGCACACTCACGGCAGCCTTGTCGTCGTCCGTACCGAAGTTGGAGTGGCTCACCATAGCCATCACAGGGTCGTCATTGAAGAACTTCACTGTGTCGTAACTCAACTTCGCGATGTCCACGAGCACGTCCTCGTCGGGGTGACGGTTGATGAGCGTGTCGGAGATGTAGTATGTGCCCTTCTTCGTATTGAGTATGTGCATGGTGGCGAAAGTCTTGTATTCAGGACGTATGCCGATAACCTCCTTCGCTACCTTTATAGTATTTGAGTACTTCGTGTAAAGACCTGTGATGAAAGCGTCAGCCTGACCAGTCTCCACCATCATCATGCCGAAGTAGTTGCGCTCAAACATCTTGTCGTTGGCCTCTTCCAGAGTGTAGCCCTGGCGCTGGCGCTTGTCGGCAAGCACCTTGGCAAACTCCTCACGGCGTGCGCGCTCTCTGTCGTGGCGCAGGTTGACTATCTCGATGCCGTCGAGCGAGAGTTCCATCTCCTTAGCCATCTTGCTGATCATCTCCTCGTTGCCGAGCAGTATTGGTTTGCAGATGCCCTCTGCGCGTGCAGCCACGGCAGCCTTTATCATTGTGGGGTGCAGACCCTCGGCGAATACCACGCGCTGTGGGTGCTTGCGTGCTGTGTCGTAGAGTTTCTGTGTGAGTTTCGACTCTTGACCGAGCAACTGCTTCAGGCTGTTCTTATAAGCGTCCCAGTCCTCGATGGTCTTTCTTGCCACACCGCTCTCGATGGCAGCCTTTGCCACGGCGGCGCTCACCTCGGTGATGAGGCGTGGGTCCACAGGTTTCGGGATGAAGTATTTAGGACCGAATGTGAGGTCATTCACATGATAAACCTCGTTGACAACGTCAGGCACAGGCTGCTTTGCCAAGTCTGCGATGGCGCGCACGGCAGCCATCTTCATCTCCTCGTTGATAGCGGAAGCGTTAACGTCGAGTGCACCGCGGAAGATGTAGGGGAATCCGATGACATTGTTTATCTGGTTAGGATAGTCCGAACGACCTGTAGACATCAGCACGTCAGGACGGCTGTCCATGGCATCCTCATAGGAAATCTCAGGCACAGGGTTGGCGAGTGCAAACACGATAGGCTTCTCTGCCATAGAGCGCACCATGTCCTTGCTGAGCACGTTGCCCTTAGACAGGCCGAGGAATACGTCGGCACCCTTGATAGCCTCCTCGAGAGTGTGTATGCCCTTGATGTCTGTGGCAAACATCTTCTTCTGCTCTGTGAGGTTTGGTCTGTCGGAAGTGATGACACCCTTGGAGTCGAGCATGATGATGTTTTCCTTCTTTGCGCCGAGCGCCAGATACATCTTTGTGCATGATATGGCAGCAGCACCAGCGCCGTTGACCACGATCTTCACGTCCTCTATCTTCTTGCCTGCCACCTCGAGAGAGTTTATCAATCCTGCGGCAGAGATGATGGCTGTGCCGTGCTGGTCGTCGTGCATCACAGGGATGTCGAGAGTCTTCTTCAGACGCTCCTCGATGTAGAAGCACTCAGGAGCCTTGATGTCCTCCAAGTTGATACCTCCGAATGTGGGTGCTATGCGCTCCACAGCCTCGCAGAATTTCTCTGGGTCTTTCTCGTTAACCTCGATGTCAAACACGTCTACGCCGCCGTATATCTTAAACAGCAGTCCCTTGCCCTCCATCACAGGTTTGCCGCTCATGGCACCTATGTCGCCAAGGCCGAGCACAGCCGTACCGTTGGAGATTACTGCCACGAGGTTACCCTTGTCGGTATATTTGTAAGCGTCGTCAGGATTAGCCTGAATCTCGAGACAAGGGAATGCCACTCCCGGCGAATAGGCCAGCGAGAGGTCTGTCTGTGTGCGGTATGCTTTTGTTGGTATTACTTCAATCTTTCCCGGTCTGCCCTTGTGATGATATTCCAGGGCATCCTCCTTTGTTATCTTTACCATATATATAATAATGTGTTTGTTATTTCCTACTTACCTAAATGTTATATTATTATGCGTGTGCGCTTTCTTCCCTTTATATTCTTGTCACCTGCTTCACTCCCTTCACGGTGCGCAGTTTCTTCATCAGGAGTTCCATGCGCGATGTGTCTTCCACCATCACCACGATGTTGCCCGAGAAGAGTCCGTCGTTGGAGTCGATGTTGATAGACCGCATCACCACCTTCTCCTCCTTGGATATGATGGAGGTGATGTTGTTGACAATGCCCAGGTCGTCATTGCCGATGATGCGCAGGGTGGTGGAGTATTGCGACTTACCCTTGCCACTCCAGCGCGCCTTCACTATGCGGTAGCCGAAACGCTTGCGCATCTCTGCCGCATTGGGGCAGTCCTCGCGGTGAATCTTTATTCCACCCGAGATGGTGACAAATCCGAATACGTCGTCGCCGTAGATAGGATTGCAGCACTTTGCCAAAGAGAAGTCGATGCCCTTCAGATTCTTGTCTATCACGAGGATGTCGTCAGAACCGTGGGTCAACTGCTCGTTAGGACTCTCATATGTAAACTCCTCTGCCGAGCGTGTGGCAGACGGCGCGTTGAGACCGAGCATGAAGTTGCGCACCTCCACATATTTGTCCATCACGCTGTTGACGTCGAGATGTTCGTCGGCTATGTCCTTGTAGAAGTCGCTGATAATCTTGTAGCCCATCTTCTTCGCTACATTTGATATCACTCCCTCCTCCAGTTCTATCTTTCTGTTCTTCAGTCGTCTCTCCAGCAACTCCTTGGCAATGAGGATCTCCTTTGCCTGACTCTCCTTCAGAGCAAGTCGCAGTTTTGACTTTGCCCGCGATGTCGTCACGATGTGCAGCCAGTCCTGCTTAGGCGACTGGTTTGACTGAGTGAGTATCTCCACCTGGTCGCCCGAGTTGAGAGTCTCGCGCAGCGAAACGTTGCGCCCGTTGATGCGCGCTCCCACGCAGTGGTTGCCCACCTGCGAGTGGATGTGATAGGCGAAGTCGAGCACCGTGGCACCCTTTGCCAGTTTGTGCAGGTCGCCTTTCGGGGTGAATACATACACCTCGTCTTCATACAAACCGCTACGGAATTGGTCCATCATCTGCATGTCGTCGCCCGACTCCAGAGCCTGGCGTATGTCGGCGAGCCATGTGTCGAGACCGCTCTCGCTCTTCACTCCCTTGTAGCGCCAGTGTGCGGCGAGTCCGTTTTCTGCCACCTCGTCCATGCGCTCGGTGCGTATCTGCACCTCCACCCATTTGTTTTGAGGACCGAGCACCGTGATGTGCAGACTCTCATATCCGTTGCTCTTCGGCACGGAGAGCCAGTCGCGCAGACGCTTCGGGTTAGGCTGATACATGTCGGTCACTATGGAGTAGACCTGCCAGCACTGCATCTTCTCCTGCTCCAGAGGAGCGTCGATGATGATGCGTATGGCGAAGAGGTCGTAGATGCCGTTGAATCCGCATTTCTGCTTCTTCATCTTCTGCCATATGGAGTGTATGCTCTTGGTGCGTCCCTTCATGTGAAATTTCAGTCCCGCATCCTTGAGCTTCTTCTCTATAGGACCGATAAACGACTCTATGTAGGCGTCCCTCGAGCGCTTTGTGGCGTTGAGGTTGTCCTTTATCATGTAGTAGGCGTCATGCTCGAGATATTTGAGCGAGATGTCCTCCAGTTCGCTCTTCAGTCGATAGAGACCCAACTTGTGTGCGATAGGTGCATAGAGGTAACTGGCCTCCTCTGCCACCTTGTGGCGTGCCTCCTCATTGTCGCTGTCGCGTATGAGTCGCATCAGGTTCACCCTGTCGGCTATCATGATGAGTATGACGCGCATGTCTTCGGCGAAGGTGATGAGCAGATTGCGGAAGTTTTCTGTCTCTATCGTCGGAGTCTTCTGATAGAGTTCGCTCACCTTGTGCAGTCCCTGTGTGATATGTGCCACCTGCTTACCGAATTCCTTCTCTATGTCTTTTGCCATATCGTCGCTTGACGACATGCAACTGTAGAGCAATGTTGCCAACACCGACTCCAGTCTGAGGTGCATCTCGTCCACGGCTATGTTGGCAGTCTGCAGTGCCAGCACTATAGGGTTAAGTCCGAAAACGTTGCGGTGCAGTCGGCCGCTTTCCACAGCGTTTGTCAGGTACTTTGTGATTTTCTCTTCATCCTCCTTTTTGAGTCCGTCGCCAAGCGAGGCGCGAAGTCTGCTGACAAGTTCCCTTGTTTCGCCGACTTCCTTATCAGTAAAAATGAGTTTCTCTTCCATAACAATCATTTTACGCCCCAAAGGTACAAAAAAACGTCGAATTACTTTCTTATTTTGGGAAATCTGGTTACATTTGTAGAGCATTTTTATCAAATGGTTAACATTTTTAATAAATAAGAAAGACCTAAGTTCATAGAATGGTCTAATAGAAAGGTCAAATAGGAAGGTCTAATTTAATAGATAGGTCAAATTTTAATAGAAAGGTCAAAATATGTTTTCAGAGAAAGACTTGAATCAGATTGCCCTTCGCGGCATCACCGAGGAACAGTTGAATGCACAGTTGCAGAGTATAGCCGATGGTTTCCCTTACCTCCGCCTGAAGTCGGCGGCAGCAGTGGGCAACGGCATCATGGCATATGACGACGCGCAGCGTGGTGCGTTTATCGGAAAGTGGAACGACTACAAGCATGAGGGACACAAGATAGTGAAGTTTGTGCCTGCCAGCGGTGCCGCAAGCCGCATGTTTAAGAATCTGTTTGCTTTCGTGGATGCTCCATATGATGTTCCCGAGACTGATTTCGAGAAGAAGTTTTTTGCTGACATCCATAAGTTTGCCTTTGTCGACGAACTCTCTGACGTGTGCCAGAAGAATAACGGCAAGAGTCTCGACGACCTCATTGCCGACGGCGGGTATAAGGACGTGGTGAAGAATCTGCTCAATGCCGAAGGACTCAACTACGGTCAGTTGCCTAAGGGCTTGCTGCTCTTCCATACCTATCCCGATGGACCGCGCACTCCTATGGAGGAGCATCTCGTCGAGGCTGCCCTCTATGCAAGCAGCAATGGTGAGGCTAATGTACACTTCACGGTGTCGAGCAATCACAAGGACCTCTTCCGTGCACGCGTGGAGAAGACTCTCGACAAGTATGCCGCAAAGTATGGCATCAAGTATAATGTGAGTTTCTCAGAGCAGAAACCTTCCACCGACACCGTTGCCGCCAATGCCGACAACACTCCGTTCCGCAATGCTGACGGTTCGCTGCTCTTCCGCCCGGGCGGTCATGGCGCATTGATAGAAAACCTCGGCGACATCGATGCCGACGTGGTATTCATCAAGAATATCGACAATGTGGTGCCCGATAGATTGAAGGACGACACGGTGGAATACAAGCAGTTGCTTGCCGGTGTGCTCGTGGAGATGCAGAAGAAGGCGTTCGCTTATCTCGAACTCCTCGAGACGGGCAAGTATACTCACGATGAGTTGGAAGAGATTATCCGATTCCTGCAGCATGACCTCTTCTGCCGCAAGGATGACATAAAGTATCTCGAGGATGCCGAACTGGTGATTTACTTGAGGAAGAAACTCAACCGCCCTATGCGCGTGTGCGGTGTGGTGAAGAATGCCGGCGAACCTGGTGGCGGTCCTTTCGTGGCTTACAATCAAGACGGCACGTCATCGCTCCAGATTCTTGAGTCAAGTCAGATAGACCCCGACAATGAGGAATACACGAAGATGTTTAAGCAGGGCACGCACTTCAATCCAGTGGACCTCGTATGCGCACTCAAGAACTACAAGGGTGAGCAGTTTGACCTGAAGAAATATGTGGATCCGCTCACTGGATTTATCTCCAACAAGAGTAAGGACGGCAAGGAACTCAAGGCTCTCGAGTTGCCAGGACTGTGGAATGGTGCCATGAGTGACTGGAACACCATCTTCGTGGAAGTGCCAGAGTCTACATTCAATCCCGTGAAGACTGTCAACGACCTCCTGCGCGAGCAACACCAGTAATAGTTTTTTATTTCTCTACACGAATATCTGTACGGCGAGGACGCAGCACTTCTTAGGAGGTACGGCGCCCTCGCCGTACTCAGTTAACAAGAAATCTTCAAGAACTTCGCCTACTCATTTGAAAAAGTTGCGTGCAGCGATGTTTTGGCATATGTCGCAAACCTTTTTGACAAATGCCGCACAACCTTTTGACAAATGTCGCACAACCTTTTGGCATATGTCACGCAATCCGCGCAAGGAAGTTTTCACAGCGATTAGACTGATTGCTCACAGCATTTTTACAAAGATAAAGTTTGCTTATTGCAACGACCATGACTACTTCGTGCAACAATTCATAGGAGGTACAGCGCCCTCGCTGTACCATCGCAAGCAAGAAATAACAATTGGGAAATCCTAACTCACATGGGGCAAAGCGAGGACGCTTCGCCTACTATGGTTACCATTAGCTCGCTTGCGATGGTACGGCGAGGGCGCCGTACCTCCTAATGAATACCATTTTCAATCCCCTCCCTCGGGAGGGGGCAGGGGGAGGGGTTGCTTCCTCGGGAGGGGATAGGGGAGGGGTTACTCCTTGGTTAGGGGTGGGGTTCAATAAATCTTTCCGTCCAGTTGACGAGATAGAGTTTCTCCGTGGCACGTGTGAAGGCGGTGTAGAGCCAGTGGAAATAGTCGTTGCCGAGCATGTCGTCGGTCATATATCCCTGGTCGAGATAGACGTGAGCCCATTGTCCGCCCTGCGCCTTGTGGCAGGTGACGGCATAGGCATATTTCACCTGCAGGGCGTTATAGAATCGGTCTTCGCGAAGCGATCGCATGCGGTCGGCCTTGAGATGGATGTCAGAGTAGTCTGCGAGTACTCCCTCATAGAGACGGTTTTGCTGTTCTTGCGTGAGCGACGGCGACTCCGACGACAGGCTGTCCATGAGCATGGTGACTTCGATCTCGTAGTCGTCATAGTCGGGAAAGCGGAGCCTTACCTCCGAAAAGCGGAATCCATAGAGATCTCTCTGCCCCCACACCTTGTCCACAACGGCGATGTCGCCATTGGCAAGAAACGACGGAGCGTTGGCGTCGTCCTCTCCAGGTTTGCTTTCCTGAGGAGGCTTCGTCCAGTGATAGTTGTTCTTCACCACCATCAGGCGGTCACCACGTGTGAGTTCCTCCTCACGTCCGAGAATCATGTTGCGTATGCCGTTGTTGTAGATGTTGGCACGCTTGTTGGAGCGTGTTATTATCATCGTGTCGTCGATGCCGGCATGCGCATAACTGCCAGAAATCTGCTCTATCAGTTCGTCGCCCCGCACTATCTCTATGTCTGCAAATCCCTGCAGCCTAATCTTCGGCAGACAGGTGGTCTCGTCATGCTCTATCATACGTCTGATGGCGGTGGCGTTATAGAGTATGCCGCTGTTTTCGCTTTGGCGCAGCACCTCGTTCAAATCGCATTCAAACACCCTTAGACCATAACCGCTAAGAGTGTCGGCATCGAGAGCCGGCGACTCCTCCTCGCCAACGGGAGGCAACTGCGCCTTGTCACCTATGAGCATCAGGTGGCAGTTGTCGCCCGAGTAGACATAACGGATGAGGTCGTCGAGGAGTTGTCCGCTGCCAAACAAACCCTCGCCGAAAGACGATTGATTGGCTATCATAGATGCCTCGTCGATGATGAAGAGGGTATTCTTATTGAGATTGTTGGAGATGTTGAATGGCGTGTCCGTGCCAGAGAAGGTGCGCTGGCGGTAGATTCTTCGATGAATGGTGTAGGCAGGCAGTCCGCTATTGAGGGAGAACACCTTGGCGGCCCTTCCCGTAGGTGTCATCAGCACCACCTTCTGCCCTAAGCGGCAGAGCGTCTTCACCATTGCCGATGCCAGAGTAGTCTTGCCCGTACCTGCCGATCCGCGCAGTATCATGACGCTGTTGGAGAGTCTTTCAAACATAAAACTGGAAAAGACATCCACGGCCATAGCCTGCTCATGTGATGGGGTATGCTCGAAGGAGCGTAATATTTCTGAGGTTAATTCGGCGCGCGTCATCGGTTTGTGAAAACTATTTCGTATCTTTGCAAAGATGTAATTATATAAGGTGGGAATTTACAAAAGCCCACCGTATGCATCTGCCTTTATGCAAAGGTAGAACAAAAAAAGGATATGCAGATGAAAAAGTGGAATAATGTCATGTTGCTGATCTGCGCTTTTCTTCTATTGCTGATTTGCGCACTGTGCGTAATTGGTCCAATAGGTAATAACAACGGAACTGACACAAATGGAAACGACACAACAGTTTATAATAAGAATCTCTGACACGGCTCTCTCCTTTGCCATGCGTGGTCTTGACGGCGCGCCCGTGACATACGAACCTTATGCGATGAAGAAGAATATGTCGGTGGCGGCAAACCTCCGTGAGGCTTTTCGCGAAGTGGAGATGCTCGGCATGGCAAGCAACAAGGTGACGGCGCTGGTGGACTCGCAGGTGCTGCTCATACCCATAGAGGAGTATAAGGCGGAGGAAGTGGAGGAGCAATACGGTTTTGTATACACCAAACCAGAAGGCGCGCTTGTGGCGAGCACGGTGCTGCCCTCGCTCGGGTGTGTGGCTGTCTATGCCGTGAGCAAAGACTTGCGGACGGTATTGGGCGACCATTTTGAGGAGACGCGCATCATGCCTCTGATGGCTCATGTGTGGGAGTTCCTGTTGCAGCGCAGTTTTGGCGGAACTAACAAGAAACTCTTTGCCTATTTCCATGATGACGTGATGGAGGTGTGCTCGTTCTCACGCGGACGCTTCCTGTTTATCAATAGGTTTGATGTTGCCGACTCGCACGATGCTCTCTATTACCTGCTCGGTGTGTGGAAGCATATAGGGGCGAAGGCGATGGTCGACGATCTGTTCCTGCTTGGCAAGATTCCTGCCCGCGAGTCTTTGGTAAATGATGCGAAGCAGTTCTTGCGCAGAGTATATTATATCAATCCTTCCGCCGACTTCAATCGTGCCGACTTCACGCAGGTGGAGGGCATGCCGTTTGACATGATGGTGGCTTTTGGCGGTTATGACGGTCAGAGGAGGATGATGTATCAGTAAAGGTCAAGAGAGTAAAGAGTAGGGAATGAGAATAATAACAGGAATATACAAGGGACGGCGCTTTGAAGTGCCCCGCACAT
>CAVKNF010000020.1:0-20986 GCA_963657415.1 bacterium
ATGCTGACGGCAACCTGCAGGCTTATACATTCGGTTTTGACTTTGGTACCGATAACCAGAATGTTCTCAGTGCTTATCCTGCAACTGTAGAGCCTGTTTATCTGCTCAATTCATGGTATTGGCTGAGCCAGAAGGAGGACCTCTTCATCGGTTTCCTTATCAACCAGAACGTGAAGATCTCAAGATCTATCCTGAGCCAGTTTAATGCTACAGACGTAGATTTTAGCACACAGGAGGAAAGTGTTAAGACATTTGATGTTGCTGCAGAACTCGGTGAGAACTCCATGACATTGGAAACTAAGAGTGATGACGGCATAATGTCAGGTGCTAGCGGTCTCTACACCAATAAGGTGGCAGTGACCTACGAAGTAAAGTCAAAGGACTAATAACAACATCATGACGGGAACAGTCATCCCGACATGACAATGATAAAAACAAGAATGGGGCAAGAAGACTGTTATGTTCTTCTTGCCCCATATATTGTTTATAGAAATATGCAACTTAAAAGTTGCACATCTCGTTACGAATATATATCTTTGCAATAAAGAAATTATTATATGAAGTTTGTAAGATCTATTCCTGGATACAACCATCTTTGGGCGGTTAGAGACGAAACAAAGGAAGCTGATGAGTTGACGCTACTTTTTCGAGAGTGGAGTAATGCCAACTATTTATTGGATTTCTTTCTTGCTAATTTGGATGACTTGCAGGGTTTCTTTCATGTTGAGAAAGTCAGTGATGCCATTAAGGATACTATGGAAGATGCGAGAGTACTTGAACGCTTGATATTGGATTTTCCATATACAGAACAATTGGACGGATTGTTTCATCCGTTAAGTCTATCAGATAGTAGAATACATGAACTAACACGAGAAAAGGCTCGTAACTGGGAGAGAACGCGTCATGCAAGTTGGCTTAGAATATATGCCATAAGAGTAGAACCTAATGTGTATATAGTAACAGGCGGTGCCATAAAACTTACGGCAACAATGCAAGACAGAGAACATACACAAATAGAATTAGAAAAACTAAATGCTTGCCGTGACTATTTGCGGCAGAATGGAATATTGGATAAAGATAGTTTCGTGGATTTTTTTGAGGAGGACTTATTATGAAAGAGACAACATTGAAATTCCTTGAGAGAAATCTCAGCAACGAACCTTCGACTTTTGTAGAAGAAGCGAAATGGAGACAAGACAATGAAGTGTGGCTTAAATGGTCGCAGAACATTGCCATGATGATTATTGATTACATGCAAGAACATAAGTTATCGCGTGCCGATATAGCCACGCGGCTTGGATGTACACCGCAATATGTCAGTAAGATACTATCTGGACGAACCAATTTCTCTTTCAAAAGTATTGCTGAGATAGAAAGGTGTCTTGGCATTCACTTTATGGAAACAACTTTTGTATAATGGAATTTTGTGTAGAGGATGAATGGTACTACATAATAATAGGTAAATAACAGATGATGAAGCGAATACAATTTGCAATGACCTTGATGGTCATGGTGGTGTGTAGCCTCTTTGCAGTAGGATGCGGACCTGCGGATGGCAACGGACAAAACCGTAGCGAGTATGAATGGCAGGACAAGGCGACTCTGCAGAAGGTGTTGACGCGTATTGCCGAGGAAAATCCTGACGGCTTTACTGTGGATGCACAGACTCTGAAACCGATAGAGGACGGTTATGCAGTGTCGCTCGAGGCTACGCAAAACAGTTTTGGTGCCGAGGGGCTTGCCAAGGTGATAGACTATGTGACGAGCCATAGCGAGGTGAATGCCTATGGCGGTTGGCTCAACACTGACAATAACCAGTATTATTATGATGCCACGGTGATTTGCACGACAAAGGAAGAGGCAGACTCCCTGGCAAAGGCTAATCACCAGATAGCCTATTTCGACCTGAAGAATATGCAGGAAATAAGAGTCGCAGAATAGTATTCATAGTAGGCGAAGCCTAGGAGGTACGGCGCTCTCGCCGTACCATCTCAAGCAATAATTCTCCCATGAGTGGTACAGCGAGGACGCTACACCTACTCTTGTGGCAATGTGATCTTGAAGTCAGGGCTATCCCTGTGCTCCTTCTTTATGGCATTGAGCAACTCGGTCAATATCTCGGGATGCTCTGCCGACACGTCATGGTCTTCGTGGATATCGGTGGCAAGGTCGTAGAGATGAGGCTTGCCCTTTACCACCACCAATTTCCAGTCACCTTTTCTCACTCCTATCTGGTCTGTCTCGTGAAACTCCCAGTAGAGATATTCGTGATGCTTCTGTGCGTCATCATTGCCAAGCAGGGTAGGGGCTATGGAGATGCCGTCGAAACCATCGCCCGAGAGTTTCTTGTTTGTATAGCGCTTGGCAAAGTTTTTCACTCCAGTAAGGTCGCAGAAGGTAGGCATAAGGTCATAGAAAGCAAACTGCGTGTCGTTGACCGCCCCTGACGCTATGTGTCCTGGCCACCATGCTATGAACGGGATGCGAATGCCACCCTCATAGCACTGCCGCTTCAGTCCTTTGAGTTTGCCGTCTCGTCCGAAGAACTCTGGGTCTGCACCGCCTTCCTCATGAGGACCGTTGTCGGAGGTGAAGATGACGATGGTGTTCTTGTCGAGTCCTTTCTCCTTGAGTTTCGCGAATATCTCGCCCACATATTGGTCGAGTCGTGTTATCATACCAGCAAACTGTGCGTGGGTGTGCACCACAGCGTTATAGCGTGAGTCTTCCCATCCACCCCAAGTCTTGTCGGTAAAGAATTTCTTCTCATAGTTTTCCAGTATGGAGTCTTCAGGTTGTGCCAACTCTGCGTGGGGCAGTGTGTAGGTGAAGAATCCCACGAAAGGATGCTTGTCGTCCTGACGGTCTATCCATTCCAGGGCTTTCTCGTGGATGATGCGGGCTGAGTATTGGTTGCGCTTGAAGTAGTCCTTGCCAAACATCGGATACTGGATGTTCTGCTCCATGATGTCTCTCACCACGGCAGTGTCGCCCAATGCCTTGCTGTATCTGTTGAGGAAGTTGGGGTAGTAGAGATGAGCCTGAAACTGACATATGTAACCATAGAACTCATCGATGCCTCGCTTGTCGGGCGTGGATGCCGAACCCTCATATCCGCCTGCCCACTTGCCGAAGAGACCTGTCGTGTAGCCATTGTCCTTCATGATTTCGGGCAGTATTGTGTGCTGCGGGTCATAAGGTTCCTGACCGACGCGGGAGTATTCGGCATTTTGTCCGTACATCACCGTGGGCACATCGCGCCAATACTCCTTGTTGCCCCTCACATGAGTGTGGCCTGTGTGCTGGCCTGTCATGATGGTAGCGCGAGAGGGAGCCGACACAGGTGAACCTGCATAAGCCTGCGTGAAGCGCATGCCCTCGCTCGCCATGCGGTCGATGTTTGGCGTGTGGATATACGGTTGACCGTAGCATGCCAGATCACCATAACCCATGTCGTCGCACAGGATGAAGATGATGTTGGGGCGCACGTTGTTCTGTTTGGCTAACATAAGGGATGGCACAAAAGCCATCCCCATTCCTGTCAGCAATAAAGTATTGCTATATCTTCTCATTATTCATTATTTCAATAGGAGGTACAGCGCCCTCGCTGTACCCATCGCTAACATTATTTTCTCGCTTGCGACTGGTACGGCGGGGGCGCCGTACCTCCTAATTATACCTTCACTTAAAGGGTGCAGCGAGGACGCAGCACCTACTATGGAATGCAACTACTCATCAACCTTCAGGTCCTTGCGGTATTTGGCGAGCAGTTTCTTGAGTTCCTTCTCCACCTTCTCCGTGCCTGGCTGACCGTAGATGTTGTGCAGTTCGTTAGGGTCAGACTGGATGTCATAGAGTTCGAAGTAGTCCACGTCAGCATCGTCGGAGATGTAGTTGATGTTCTTAAGATATTTGAAGCAGTTATACTCCGATGTGCCAGGCATGCACTGGTATTTGTTCTCGTAGATGCCTCTTTCGCCACCCTTGCCATAGAAGTGAATCAATTTGTAGCGCTCCGTGCGCACACCGTCGTGCTTGCGCACCATGTGATATGTGGGGTAGTCATAATAGTGATAGTAGAGACTCTTGCGCCATTTCTTCGCCTGTCCATCGGCAAATAGTGGCTGCAGAGATGTGCCAGGCATGTATTCTGGCTTCTTTATACCTGCGAGGTCGAGGAATGTAGGAGCGAAGTCGATGTTCTGCACCATCTGGTTGCAGGTAGAGCCAGGCTGTATGTGTTTCGGATAACTGATGATGAGTGGAGTGTGAAATGACTCCTCATACATGAATCGCTTGTCAAACCATCCGTGCTCGCCGAGATAGAATCCCTGGTCAGAGGTGTAGACCACGATGGTGTTGTCGGTAAGTCCGTTCTTGTCGAGATAGTCGAGCAGTCTGCCCACGCTCTCGTCAACGGAAGCGATGACAGCCATATAGTCGCGGATATAGTTCTGATATTTCCACTCGATGAGTTCCTTGCCAGTGAGATTCTTGCTGAGGAGATCCCTGTTGCGTGGCATATAGTAAGCGTCTATGGCCTCGCGCTGCTTTGGTGTCATGCGGTTAACCTCGCCCATGAGTCCTGCGTAGGAGTCACGACCCTCGGGAGTTGTCGGGTCATATAGTTCAGGCACCTTCAGGTCGCGCACCATCTCCATGTATTCGCTGATTGTCATCTTCTGAGTCGATGCCGCCGAACCGCGTGTGGCATAGTCATCCCAGAAAGTCTCGGGCAGAGGGAAGTTCACGTTGGCATACTTGTCCACATATTTTGTGTTAGGCATCCATATGCGGTGAGGAGCCTTGTGGTGCACGAGCAGACAGAATGGTTTGCTCTTGTCTCTACCGTCAAGATATTCTATAGCGTGGTCGGTGATGAGGTCGGTGGCATAGCCCATCTCCTGCTTGAACTCGCGGTAGTGACCAGTAGAGGCGAATGTCGGATTGTAATACTGTCCCTGGTTGTTGAGAATGTGGTAGTAGTCAAAACCCTTCGGACGGCATCCCATGTGCCACTTGCCCACGACGGCTGTCTCATAGCCTGCCTGCTGAAGCATCTCTGAGAAGAACACCTTTGTGGTGTCGATACCCTCTGCCAACTGGCGTTGTCCATTCTGATGGCTATAGAGACCTGTCATGAGGCAGGCACGGCTTGGGGTGGAAAGAGAGTTCTCCACGAAAGCCTCGTTGAATATCATTCCTCTCTCTGCCAGGCGGTCGATGTTTGGCGTGGGAGCAAGTTTGGATATCGGACTGCCGTAAGCGCTGATAGCCGCCATGGCATGGTCGTCACACATTATATATAATATGTTTGGCTTGTCTGCAGCATTTTGTGCAAATAGTGACAGAGGCAAAGCCTGCAGAGCCGCCAGTGCCATCAGCGAGCGGTTTGCCTGATTAGGTCTGTTAGTTTTCATAATTCGTTTGTTGTGTATGGGTCGTTGCAAAGAGGGCATACCAAAAATAAGGCATGCCCTCTGGATTATGGATACCTGTGGAGGAATTATCTCTTCAGGTTAGGATTCTTCTCAACTTCTGTTGTAGGATATGGGCAGTAGATGCTCTCGTCGCCAGCCCATGTGC
This sequence comes from bacterium, assembly GCA_963657415.1. Taxonomy (GTDB): domain Bacteria; phylum Bacteroidota; class Bacteroidia; order Bacteroidales; family Bacteroidaceae; genus Prevotella. Next base: position 5,587 of record CAVKNF010000020.1, read on the forward strand.
TCTTTGTCACTGTGACGCTCTCGCTTGCAGTGTACTGCTTGCCGTCTGCATCGGTGTGAACAACGATAGGAGTATTGGCTACGCGGTAGTCGAAGTTCTTCTTCAACTCGTTCATGCGAAGTTCGTCGGCACGGCGTGTCACCATCTGAGTCCACTGTCCTGCCACTTCCCATCCGTGCTCGATGTAGCAAGCCTCTGCCAACTGTTCTGCGTTCATGTTGTCGATCTTCACGGTAGAGCCGTCGCTGAGAGTCACGTTCTCATAGTCGGTAACGGCACGCTTGCGCACCTGCTTCAGATACTCCTTAGCCTTGCTGAGGTCGCCGCCTGAGCGGGCTGCACTCTCTGCATACCACAACAGCACCTCTGAGTAACGGATGAGGCGGTGGCGACGTCCGTCGGTCATGTTGGTGTAGTTTGGCTCCAGATAGTTGTAAGGCTGTGACAACTCCAGATTAGAGTTTGATGGATCACAGTTTGTAGTGTAGATGGAGAACATCGGGTGGTAGGCTGACACTGTTGGTGTGCCGTCCTCTTCAAGATCCCACCAGTTGCATATCTTTGTGATAGTTGTACCGCTCTGGAAAGTTATTTTAGGAGCATAGATAGCATCCTTGCGTGGACCCTCTGGGTATCTCTTCCAGAAAGCAATCTCACCCCATGAGTCACCCCAGCCACCGTCGCCGAGACCCTCGAAGCGGTTGCATGATGTAAGTTCGGAGTCATGATCCCAAGAACCATTGTTCCAGTTATTGTCGATACCTACGAGAGTCTCCTTGTTGTAGTTGTGTGCGATAGAGTAAACGTGGCTCCATGTGTCATCGAGATAGAAACCATATTCGCCGTTGTTGTCGATGACTGCCTTAGCCTTGCTAGCTGCGAGAGCATAATACTCTGTACCCTTGTTGAGTGGGTAGCCTGCCATTGCCATATATACAGCCGATAGCGTAGCCTGAGTAGCCTGCTTTGTTATCCATGCGTCCACACCGTCGTGATTGCGTGGAGATGCGGAATAACTTGTAGGCAACAAAGACTCAGCCTTTGTGAGGTCTTCCACGATGAGTTTGTATACATCCTCAACGCTTGAAAGATTCACATCAGATGCAGACAACTCTGTAGATGTTATAATAGGCAGAGGACCAAATACGCGTACGAGATAGAAGTATGCATAAGCACGCCAGTAGTATGCGTTACCCATGGCGATGCCAATCTCACCCGTCTCCACAGGTGTGCGCGGTGCGCCTTCGATGATAAAGTTGGCAGCACGGATGAGCTTATAGTGCTGATCCCATGCACCTGTCACACCCTTGTTGTCGCCGTCAGAACTGAAGGCATCAAGAGCAGCCACAGCCTGCTTGTTGGATCCAGGGTTGGCAGTCATGTCGTCGCCCTGCCACTGAGGATACATAGGGTTAGTCCAGCTCTGAGTCTGGTTAGCCTTCTCATACAATGTATTGACGCTGGCGTCGAGGTCAGCCTGGCATGTGAAGAATGATTCCTGTGCCATCTGTCCCTTCGGATCCTCATTGAGGAAGTCACTACAAGAGGTAGTGGTCGCTAGCAATGAAGCTGCAAGAAAACAGCTAATATATATCTTTTTCATATCGTAATTCATTGTTTAGTTGTTAATCATACGAACATCTCTTAGAAATTCATGCGAACGCCGAGGGTGAATGTGCGTGGGTTAGGATATGCACCCATGTCAAGACCATTGTTGTTGTCGACATTAGAATCGCTGAATGAAGCACCTGCAGGATCCATTCCCTTGTAGCTGGTGATGGTGAAGAGATTCTGGCAAGAGAGAGTCACACGGAGGTCAGCAAACTTGATAACCGAACGTGGGATGTTGTAGCCGATGCTGATGTTCTCGCAACGGAAGTAGTTGGCATTCTCGAGCCACTTGTCAGAGTTGCCGTATGTCTTGTTCTCAGCATCGAGAGAAGGCATTGTCACGCCTACATTGCTGAAGTAGTCCTTGTCGGTCACAAACATCGAAGCACCTACTGCAGAGTTCATGGCGTAGCGCACGAGGTTGAGGCGCTTAGCACCGAATGCTGCGTTGCAGAATACGTTGAAGTCCCAGTTCTTGTAGGTGATGGTGTTGTTCCATCCCAGAGTGAAATCAGGATTAGAGTGTCCGAGCACGAAGCGGTCGGTGTCAGCGTTAGGAGTAGCAGTTGTGCCACCGTCGGCTGTGTAGTAAGTGTCTACCCACTTGCCGTCGCTGTTCTGCTGCAGACCTGCCCACTTGAAGCCATAGAATGTACCGATAGCCTCACCCTCGGTGATGATCGTACATGGGTCAACTGTACCTGGTGAAGGACTTGCGCCATAGAGACGTGGAGTCTGTGCTGTCAACTTTGTCACCTCATTCTTCAGGTAACTTGCGTTGACGCTTGATGTCCACTGCAGGTCTTTGCCCTGGAGAATCTGTGCTGTCACGCTGAGGTCTACACCCTTGTTGCTAACCTCACCGGCATTGGTCCAGTAAGTCACACCGCCGAGATAGTTAGTCGTGCTCTGCTGGAGCAGGGCGTCAGTAGTCTTCTTTGAGAAGAAGTCGATGCCGATGTTAAGGCGATTCTTGAAGAAACCGAGGTCGATACCGAGGTCAAACTGGTGCACCTTCTCCCATGTCAGGTCAGAAGTAGCGATGCCGCCTGCCCAGTAACCGGTGTAGGTTGTCTTCGTACCATAGTTGAATGATGTGGAAGAAAGGTTTGCTAGTGTAGAGTATGGATCGATGTCCTGGTTACCGATGATACCCCAACTTGCGCGGATCTTCAAGTAGTCTACTGCATCCTGCAGAGGTTCCCAGAACTTCTCGTTAGAGACTGTCCATGCTGCAGCCACTGATGGGAAGTAGCCCCACTTCTTGTTGGTGAAGCGGCTTGAACCATCGGCACGGAGCGTACCAGTCAACATATAGCGGTCAGCGTAGTTATACATCACACGTGCCACGCCTGAGAGCATAGACCACTTGCTGTAGCCGTTGCTTGCGTCACGTGTAGCGGCATTGGTCACATTCCAGTAGCCGAGGAATTCCTGTGCGAGGTTCTTGCCCGAGATGCCCATTGAGCGAGTCTCATTGCTTGTTGCTTCCCATACGCCGGTTGCTGTCAGGTTGTGGTCGCCCCACTTGCCAGTATAGGTCAAGTTGTTGGTGGTCTGGAGAGCCATCACCTGAGCATTGTTGTTGGCCATGTTGGTAGAACCGTAAACCTTTGTAGAAGACATCGTGTACCACTTGTAGTCATTGAAGTCAATACCGTTGGTGGTGGTGAATGTCAAACCCTTTGTGATGTTGAATTTCAAGTCAACGTGACCTGTCACCATTGTGCGGTTGCGGTCATTCTGCTGCTCATGGATAAGTCCGTAAGGGTTAGCCTGGATGTTATTGTATGGGTCCTTGTTGTAGTTGCCTGCACCTGTATACATCTCCATGGCAGGAGAGTAGTTGAGACCGATCCAGATAGGGTTGGACTGGTTCTGTCCGAAACCAGTACCGCTATTCTCTGTGCGAGCCAGGTTGGCGTCAGCGGTGAGTTCGAGCCATTTGAAGATATTGTTGTGGATATTCATCTTCACAGCGTAGCGCTTAGAACTTGTGTCCTTCACTACACCAGTCTGATCCATATAGTTGGCAGAGAAATAAGTCTGAGAGTTCTCGCTACCCTTGGTGACAGCCACCTTATAGTTCTGAGTGACACCAGTGTGGAGCAACTGCTTCATCCAGTCTATACCGGGATTACTGCCGTTGATATAGTCTGCGAGAGCAGTGGCGTCTGCACCTTTATATTTCACGAGAGCGTTAGCATAATCCTGAGTGCTCATCACCTCAGGCACATTGTAAGCGTTGGAAACACCCACCGAAGCGTCGAAAGTCACCTGAGTGACACCTGCCTTACCGCTCTTGGTCTGCACCATAACGACACCATTGGCACCGCGTGCACCATAGATGGCGGTAGAAGAAGCGTCCTTGAGCACCTGGATGCTCTGGATGTCCTCAGGGCTGATACCCTCAAGACCTGTCTGACGCACGATGCCGTCGACAACATACAGAGGGTCATTGCTCTTGTTCACAGAACTGGCACCACGCACACGAATCTTCATCGATCCGCCAGGCACACCGCTTGACATCACCTGCACACCCGACATACGACCGTTGAGTGCATCCTCGATGCGAGCCACTGGCTGATCCTTGAAACTCTTGTTGTCCATCACGGCTACCGAACCGGCCAAGTCAGCCTTCTTTACAGTACCGTAACCTATTACAACCGTTTCTTCCAGCATTGCCGCGTCATCCTGCATGGTGATGCTCACAGGACCGCCGTTCCATGTGATGGTCTGTGCTTTGTAGCCCACATAAGTGAAGGTCAGTTTGGCACCTTTGGTCACGTTGTTGAGGCTGAAGTTACCGTCGATGTCAGTAACTGCGCCACCAGATCTTCCTTCCACTCTGACGGTAACGCCGATGATAGGTTCGCCGTTAGCGTCCTTTACTGTACCGGTACAGGCACTTTGCTGCTGTGTAGCGGCAATAGACGAATTGCCTTGAACTGCAAAAGCAGGAGCAGAGCACAGTGGTGACATGACACCAAGTAGCGCTGCAAAACATAAGTTAGCTCTTTTGTTCATACCTTTTTGATTTTATAATAAATAGATTGTTAGATGTCTCTCAATACTTTTCTTCTTCCTATTGCGATGTCAGCATCCTGCGCCTTGCAGTCAGGCATGCTCCCAGCACTCCTGCTTTCTCCTTGAGAGTGGATGTGACGATCTGCGAGTCTTCATTCATTATGTTGAGTGAGTGCTTCTTTATTCCCAAATTGGCAGGCAGAGTGAGATAGTCGCCCGTCACCGACATGTCGCCTCCTATGACGAGCATCTCGGGATTGAATATGTTGATGATGCCTGCAAGTTGTTTGCCCAATTCGTCAGCGATGATCTGCAATGTGGCAAGACAGAGCACGTCTTCCTTGGCTATGGCGTCGAGGATGTCTTCCATGCACAACTCCTCTCCCTCATCGATGACCTTGCTGGAGAGTATGGAAGTGTTGCCTTCCATGATGCTCTGTGTGACCATTCTCTTGAGAGCACGTCCCGACACCTCCGTCTCGATGCATCCCACCTTACCGCAGTGGCAGATGATGTTGTTGTTATAGACAGCCATATGACCAAACTCTCCCGAGTAGCCAGACTTGCCATAATAGAGTTTGCCGTTGCATATGATGCCGATGCCCAGTCCCCAACCGATGTTCACGAAGATGACATTCTTCACTCCCTTGCTGCATCCCTTTACCGACTCTGCGTAGGTCATGCTGCGGGTGTCATTCTCCAAGCAAGTGGGCAGACCGAGCATCTTGGTGAGTTTGCTCATGAGCGACTCGTGGAGGAATGTAAATCTGTCGTAGGCTCTTCCCTCATAAGGGTTCACACGCTCGGCTATGTTTACGCACACCTGCAGTATGTCGCTGCGGTCTATCTCGAGGCTGTCGATGAAGTCATTGATGATGACTCCCAGTCTGTCGAGATTTTCGGGAGTATTCTCATATTTGTAGGGCGCCTTCTTCACGGTGATGATATTGCCGCAGAAATCTGTGGCAGCCAGTGTCAGACTGTTCATATCCGGGTTTACTCCCACGAAATATCCTGCCGTGGCATTCATGTCATACACCATAGGAGTGCGTCCTGCCGAGTCCGACTTCTTGCCCACTTCACGGACAAGTCCCTTTGACATCAGTTCGCCCAAAGCGTTGGTGGCAGTGGGGAGGCTGACCCCTATGCTTTTAGACATTTCAGGAATTGTAGAAGCGCCATTTGCTATGAAATGTTCCAATAGACGGTAGGGTACGGAACATTTCTTACCAATGTTACTAATATATTTTAGAATGTCTAGGTGCATAATTAATAATTCTTGGTTGCAAAGATATTTTTTTATAATAATGCAACAATATTTTATTAGTTAATTATTCTTAAAGGTTATTGTTTTTCTCCGAAATTGTTTGTATGGCAAGGCAAGATGGCTTCCTATACATTGTTATATATATAATAAGGCGTAACTATTTTATTACCTGTTTAGATCTGTCAACCACTAAACGTATCGGAATAAACGATAAAAGATGTTACTTGGCAAGTAGTTTCTTTTACCAGTACTAAATATAAGATATTTTAGGAAGAGAAGACTATAAAGCAAATGATATTACTATAACAGGCATGAACACTTAGTAGGCACGGTGTTTCTGCAATGCCCTCATGGCATTGAGCACAGCCAGCACAGTCACGCCTACGTCGGCAAAGACAGCCATCCACATGGTGCCGAGACCTATCGTGGCAAGCAGCAGCACCGCCACTTTGACGCCGATGGCAAATACCACATTCTCATTGGCAATATGTATGGTGTGGCGGGCTATCTTGATGGCGAGCGGTATCTTGCGCGGATCGTCATCCATCAGCACCACGTCGGCAGCCTCGATGGCAGCGTCGCTTCCCAGTCCTCCCATTGCTATGCCCACGTCGGCACGCTTCAGCACGGGGGCGTCGTTGATGCCGTCGCCCACATAGGCAAGCGACTTGCCCTGCGGTTTCTCATTGAGCAAGCGCTCCACATGAGTCAGTTTGTCGGCAGGCATCAGTTCGGCATGATATTCGTCGATGCCAATATCATTAGCCACCTTCTTGCCCGTCGCCTCATAGTCGCCAGTGAGCATCACAGTCTTCTCCACTCCCTGTCGCTTGAGCATGGCAACGGCCTCGCGGCTACCCTCTTTTATGCTGTCGTTGACTACGACGGGTGCTCCCTCGTCAGCCTGCACGAGCACCTCGCCATGGGTCAGCGTGCCTGTCTTGTCAAACACCACCGTGCCCACCTTGGCAAGCGCGTCCATATAGTTGCCTCCTTTGACGAGGATGCCGTTGCGCGAGGCACCGCCTATGCCGCTGAAGAATGTCAACGGCACACTGATGACCAGTGCGCATGGGCATGAGACTACCAGGAATATCAGTGCCCTATTGAGCCACAGGGGGAAGTCACCTGTGAAGACTGGCGGAATGAATGCCAATGCCAAAGCTGCAAACACCACTACTGGCGTGTAGACACGGGCAAAGCGTGTGATAAACGACTCGCTCCTCGACTTGTGAGCATTGGCACTCTCCACCAAGGCGATGACTTTGGAGGCGGTGCTGTCGCTAAAAGTCTTGGTGGTGCGCACCTTTACCTCGCCCTTCAGATTGATGCATCCGGAAAAAATCTCATCCCCTTGCCCGATGTTGCGCGGTGCGCTCTCGCCCGTCAGGGCAGCGGTGTCGAGTAGGGCAGACCCTTCAGTGACGATGCCGTCGAGAGGTATCTTCTCGCCACGCTTCACTATGATTATCTCGCCGATTATGACGGTTTCGGGCGACACCACCTCCACCTTGCCGTCACGCTCCACATTGGCAGTGTCGGGACGGATGTCCATCAGATGAGAGATGCTGGTGCGGCTCTTGCCCTCGGCATATCCCTCAAACAGTTCGCCCACCTGGAAGAAGAGCATGACGAACACCGCATCCATGAACTCCGTCTCCGCTCCAGGGAAGAATCCGATGCAGAGCGCGCCGATGGTGGCGATGGCCATGAGGAAGTTCTCATTAAACATGTCGCCGTGCATGATGCCTTCCACGGCTTCGCCCAATGTCTCGTGACCTACTATTATATAAGGTATAAGATATACTATGAGCAGTTGCCATGTGGGCAGACCGCAGTTTTTCTCCACCACGACGGCTACCGTCAGCAGCACTACAGCCAAGACAATCTTGATGATTTTCGACTTCATGCCGCCCTCGCCATGCTCATGATGGTGGTGGTGTTCGCAGCAGCAACCCTCGTGATGATGTTTTGTTTCAGTCATAATATGATGTTTATTACGTGTTACATTCTCCTTTTCCACGGCAAAGTTACGAAGAAGGGAATGCAACACGGTTGCAAACATCAATGTCCTGCATAGTTGCAATTGTCAATTATTTCTGCCAACTATACCCGAATTCAGATTGTTTTGTGTAAGTTTGCAGAATAATAGCAGAAAGTGGCAACTATGACGGAAGTAATGAACAATAGAAGGCTGCCCGTAGGTATCCAGTCCTTCCGAAAGATAAGGGAAGAAAATTATTTGTATGTTGACAAGACCAATCTGATATGGAAACTTGCCAACAGTGGTAAGACGTATACCTACCTCAGCCGTCCAAGACGTTTCGGTAAGTCTGTGCTTGTGGATACGCTCCAAGCTTATTTCGAGGGGAAGAAGGAATTCTTCGAGGGACTCAAAGTCATGGACTTGGAGAAGGATTGGACATGCCGACCTGTTATCCGACTCGACATGAGCCGTGGCGGGGCAAATGCCGATACGTTGCGCTCCTATCTGAACATTCGCTTTCGTCAATACGAAGAGGAGTATAGCATCACCCCAGACCCTACAGCCCAACTCGCCGACCGCTTTGACGGTATCATTACGACAGCCTATAAGAAAACGGGACAGCAGGTTGCCATTCTTATTGATGAGTATGATGCTCCGTTGCAACACTCCTGGAAGACTCCTGAGCATGACAAATGTACGGAAGTATATCGGGAGGTATTCGCCATACTGAAGGCAGACGACGAGTACGAGAAGTTTGTCTTTATCACGGGCATCACAAAGTTTACGCAGATATCGCTCTTCTCCGTCCTCAATAATCTCAGCAACATCAGTTTTGATGCTCCCTACGCCGCCATCTGCGGTATTACCAAGCAGGAAATCACTGACAACTTCATGCCAGAGATAGAGGCAATGGGAGCGAACAACGGATGGACGGCGGAGGAAACTATCGAACAACTGAAGGATAATTATGACGGCTATCACTTCAGTCGCAACAACATGGTGGACGTATACAACCCATTCAGTCTCATAAATGCGTTGGCAGACGGTGAGATAAGGAATTACTGGGCATCATCGGGCGCCACTTCATTGTTGCCGAAATTTGTTGCCGATATGGAGATACGTCTGCAGGACTTTGATCAATGTGCCATGGTGGGAAGAATCATGGAGACATCTGACGTGACGGGCGGTGGAGCGGAATTGTTCCTCTATCAGTCCGGTTACCTCACTATCAAGGGATACGCTAACGGAGTGTATTTCTTGGGGATACCTAATCACGAGGTGCGTCAGGCGCTCAATGAGATGGTCTTGCCTGCCCTTTCACTGCGCAAAGACGGTGATATACAATCCACACAGGCTTTCCTCTCCTATTATCTCAGCATAGGCAATCTACCTGAGGCGAAGAAATGCCTGAAAGCACTTATTGCCGACGTGCCATATAGCAACAAGAAACTCGCCTCGATGGATATGGAGGAGCAGTATCGCCTCATCATGAGTACCATCTTCAATGCCATCGGATGCCGCGTGGAGGTAGAACGCATGCTTTCTACAGGCAGAATCGACATGATAGTGGAGATCTACGATTACATCTACGTCATGGAACTGAAACTCTCCAACAACGGTGGTATGGCTGCAGCGGAGAAACAAATCCTGACAAACAAATACACCGATCCATTCAAGGCAGACAAGCGAAAGGTCATTGCCCTCGCCATAGAACTGGATGACAAGGGCAAGGGGCTCATCGACTGGAAGGAAGTGGCAACGTCCAACTGAACCTTGTGATTCGTGTTGTGATTTGCTAAAAATTAACTACCTTTGTAAGGTCAACAACACCCTACTGCCAGCATCTTCTATTCCCGAAAGCGAAGAGACTGCGTCCTCATGCTCTTCGCGGTTTACCACCGCCCAACCGATACTGTTCGTTCCAAGGTCGAGTCCCTTTCTCATCGTCCTTTAACGGTGGGATTTTTTTTAATTGCCTCATCATTGCCTTTGTATCTAATCGTGTAGATTTTCCAAAATCTTGTCCAATATTCCCACATAGTAGAAGGGGAGATTGATCAGTCTGAAGGATTTGCCTGTCGGTGTTGTTATGTCGTCGATGCTATATGGACCTGGCCAGACTCTAATGGCGATATCCGAGGCATTGTCGTTAGACATGAAGGAATGCAGCGAACGGAGATGCGCGTTAGTACCTGACTTGACTTCTATCGGGATAATCTTTGTCTGATATTGCCACACAAAGTCAACCTCGGCGGTGGATCCCTTCTTGTCTCTGACCCAGTAGAACTGTTCGTGTCTGAAGTTGCGGTCCAGCAAGATGCGCAGTTCTTGAGCCACAATCTGTTCTGCGGCGTGACCTTTCCATACATCTGTGAGTGATTTGTTTTGGAGATATTCTGTCTGTATTCCCACGGAGAAGTTCATTATTCCAGAGTCAAGCCATATGAGTTTCGGTTGTCGGTTGAGTGATGGAGATGTGGGAACAGTTACTGACGTTACAGGATAGTCCAAGTTGAGCAGAAATGCTTTTTGCAAGACTTCCATCGCCTCATGCACTTCCTTGCTTGTGTAGTTGCTTCCTCCAAATCGGTTGAATGTTATGGTCTGTCCTGCTTCTGCCCAACCATGAGTCAGTAGATGGCGTATGACGCTCACCTGATTCGCATTGCGTGCATATTTCTCCACATCTTCATTATAACTGTTCAGCAGCGACTGATAGATAGGCAGCAGATGTGTCAGATCCTGTTGCTTGGCATATTCGGCAAGTATCTCGGGCATTCCTCCAATCAGAGTGTAGCGGTTGAAATGTTCATTGAGCATGTCATGATAGATGGGGGAGACCTTTTGCTCCTTTATCATTTCTGCCAAAGGTGCAAGATGTAGGGCATTGAGATATTCCAGAAATGAGCATGGACGCAGAGACATGTATTCCACTCTGCCGACGGGAAAGGATATGCGTTGCTTTATAAGAGTCTGAAGTCTCGAACCAGCCGCAATGATATGAAGCCAAGGCATACTCTCGTAAAAGTAGCGCAAGAGTTCCACTGCTTTTGGTTCATTTTGTATTTCGTCTATAAACAAGAGTGTACGTTTGTCACGGTCTGTCGTTATTCGTTTTTGCAGACATATGTATTGATAAATTTCCTCCACATTGTCGGAAATGGTAAATGCCCGCGCATCATTACTTAATTCGAGATTTAGTTTGATGTAGACGTCATAACGTTTGCTAAATTCGTCCACCAATGTAGTCTTGCCTACTTGGCGTGCTCCACTGAGTACTAATGGTTTCCTGCTACTGCGGTTGCTCCATGCCTCCAACTGCTCGAGTAATTGTCTATGTATCATGATGATAATAATCAGATATTACAATGCAAAGATACATTTAATTCCTAAAACATAGGCAAAAACGCATGTGGTTTTTCTTAAAACATAGGCAAAATGGGCGTAAAATCAGCCTAAAGTATAGGCAAGATGGATTTAAAGAGATGCCTAAAGCACAGACAACAGCATCTTTACTAATGTAATTTATGCAATGGGAGTAAAAGATATCAACAATTTTTAATTACCTTTGTACACACTCAGATTAATACTCCTAAGAACAAAATGAATATGAAGAATAATATGCGACAAATCGTGCTCAGCGGGCTTATGTGTACCCTTTCTCTCAGTGGTCTTGCACAAGACGAGGTGAAAATGCCTGTGATAAAGGTGACTATGAGTCAGACTCCTACGAAGAATATGGAGTACTGTACTGGCAGTTTCGAATTGACAGATGCCGATGGCAACGTGACTACCAGCTACGCAAAGTTTAAGACGCGCGGTGCCACAGCGCAGAAATATCTGATGAAACCTGCGCTCAACATGAAGTTTTATGCCGACGAGGCGTGCACGGAGAAGAAGGATATGTCGTTGCTCGGTATGCGTGAGGATGGCAAATATCTGCTTGACGCAATGGCGATAGACCGTATCTGCATGCGCAACCGCATAGGTATGGACATCTGGAATGAGTTCTCCAAACTACCTTACGAGACGGACTATGGTCAGCGTAGCGGTACGGAGGGGCAGTTTGTGGAATTGTATCTTAATGGCGAATACAAGGGCATATACTGCATGAGCGACGAGATAAACCGCAAGTTGCTCGGACTTAAGAAATACAAGAACGGCACTATACAGGGCATCCTGTATAAAAGCGGAACTAACGATATAGAAAACCAAAACAATCCTTGTTATTCAGATGATTATCTTGCGGCGGTAATATCATGGCATAATGCGTGGGAACTGAAGTATCCCGACGACTATGTGGATGACCATGCTGACGCAAAGGCATGGGAACCTCTGCAAGATCTATTCAACAACCGACAGTCTGTCGCAGAAGTGAAGAAGTATTTCTATCTTGAAAATCTGGCTGACTATGAGTTGCATGTGATTGCTTTATGTATTGCAGATAACTTTGGTAACAAGAATCATTTCTTCTCCATACGCAATTCTGCTAACGATATCAACGGCAGTGATGCCGAAAAGGCTGCCATGCGAAAGGTGATACTGTCGCCGTGGGATTTGGATACGTCATTTGGAGGACATTATGAAGGAAAGTACTATGATAATACGTATAACGAGTGGTCTGTCAAGGATGCGGTAAAGTCTGGCGGTTGCTATCCATTGTCTACTGTGCAGAAGGACGTGGATTTCAAGAATATGCTGAAAGCACGTTGGATAGTAGGGCGCACCACGGCTTTTGCACCAGTGAATGTCAATAAGCGCATAGATGCTTATCGTGACCTATTCATAAACAGCGGAGCGTGGAAGCGCATGGTGGACTACTGGAATGCGAAGTCTGACAGACCAAAGTATGTAGACGATCTCGACAAGGAACTGATATATATAAAGGAATGGTACGTAAACCGTGTGGCGGAGTTGGACGCTTATTTCGGCATTGATGCTGACGGCATAGAGAATGTGAATGCTGACTGCAATGCTACGGATGACAATGCCATATATAATCTGCAGGGGCAACGGCTGAATGCAGTCCCGACGAAAGGCTTCTATATCGTAAACGGCAAGAAGTATTGCAAATAGACAAAAGGAGATAATCATAGCATATACAAAAAAAGGTACAGCCGGATAAGCTGTACCTTTTTTTGTATATGCTATGATTATTTTACTATCACCTCGTCGCAGAATATCCATCCTCCGAATGCGCTTGGCTTGGCTTTCACGCGGATGTAGCGGGCCTTGGCTGAACCTTTCCATGTATACATGCGCATCTCGGGCAGGTCTGTCTTTGCCGACTCATAGTCTTTGGAGAATGCGTCGGTGAAGGTCGTGCCGTCGGTGCTCAACTGCACTACATAGTTGGACGGGAAGAATATCTCGGCTCCGCAACTCTGGGTGAAGTCTGCCGACACGGAAGATATCTTCGTTTCCTTGCCCATGTCGATGGTCACGTCAAAGCAGTCCTTGCCTATGAAGCCCTGCCATCCGCCACCGCCGAATGACCACCCGCCGCACTTTCCGTCAACGAGCGAACCGTCGCCGTCGGCACTGTATTTCTCGTGATAGGGTTTGTTGTAGGTCACCTTGGCTCCGATGGCCTTGTGCTTTATACCTGTCTTTGCCAACTTGCGCTCGCCTGCCTCGTTCTTCAGGTCAAAGGTCGAGACTCCGTCCTTGCGCAATATCTCTATCTGTTGCAAGGCACGCTGCTTGAATTCGGGATAGTCCTTCGTCTTGGTGCCGTTCCATCCTATCTCCGCTATGGCAAGAGCGCGGGGATAGAGCATCGACTCGGCATGCTCGGAGGTGGGGATATATTCTGCCCAGAGGTTGGCTTGTATGCCCGTAATCTTCTCCTTCTCACCGTCGGGCAGGTCGCTGCCAGGCACATATGAGTAGACTCTCTCCAATGGCAGATAACCGCCGATGGCTTCACGCTGGGTGTGAGGGTCGTCCTGATAACTGTCGAAATAGCAGTAGGCACCGGGCGACATCACCACGTCGTAGCCGTGCTTTATAGCCTCATGGGCATACTCTGTGCCACGCCACACCATGACGGTGGTGTTTTCCGACAGGTTGCCTGCTATCACCTCATCCCATCCCACGAGTTGACGACCGTGGCTGCTGAGGAATTTGCCCATGTGGGCTATGAGGTTTGACTGCAGACCTTCAATGTTGTCAATGCCGAGTTCCTGCATCTTCTTCTGGCAGAGAGGACAACTTCCCCATGACTTCTTTGCCGCCTCGTCGCCTCCCACATGGATGTAGTGAGAGGGGAAAACATCCATCACTTCCTTGAGTACATTCTCAAGGAAATCATATGTCGCGATGCTGCCTGGGCAGAAGTCAGCCTGCTTGTAAGGCTCATGCGTGCACGACAGTTCGGGATAGGCTGTCAGCACCTCCTCGGAGTGTCCTGGCATCTCTATCTCAGGCACTATCGTGATGCCACGCTCAGCGGCATAAGCCACGAGCGAGCGCAGTTCGTCTTGGGTGTAATATCCGCCATGAGCATTTGCCGAACCCTCTTCGCAATATTGATTGCCATTCTTGTTCCAGTCCTTCCATTTATCCTCAGGACGCCAAGCGGCAAAGTTGGTAAGCCTGGGATAGCGCTTTATCTCCATGCGCCATCCAGCGGCATCGGTGAGATGCAGGTGCAGGCGGTTGAACTTATATCGCGCCATCACGTCAATCTGCTTCTTGATGTGGCTCAGAGGGAAGAAGTGTCGTGACACGTCAAGCATCAGTCCGCGCCATTTGTATGCAGGAGCATCCTTGATGTCGCAGCACATGATGCCCTTCTGAGTAGTCAACTGGTTGATAGTCTGCCAAGCGCGCAGAAAACCTTCCTTTGACGCTGCGCTGACAACGAGCGAGTCACTGGTGACATGGATGGCGTAGGCCTCGGGCGACAGAGCATCCTGCAAGGAGGTGATGACTGCCACCTGACGTGCCTGTGGGTCAGATGATTTCAGTAACTGTTCCGAGTAGATGTTGTAAGCGTCATTGCCGACATGGTTGTCCACCTTCACAGCATTTGCCGTGCGGAAATATCCTTTGCCTGCGGTGATGTCCTGCGGTTGAGGCAGCAGACCCTGTGCGCCCGCCGATGCCGATGACAACAGCGTCAGAATGGCTGTTGCCAGAGAGTAGCGTAGGTTTGTCATTGTTGTAATAGTTGATGGTTATGTCAAGATTCGGATTATATGTTGTTGTGCGAAGATTCACACTTTTATCATTATGCAAAGATAGAAATAAAAACGCTAAATCTGCTAAGACAAAGTTATAAAGAATATAGATGGGTTCTATAGATTCCCACCTGTAATAAGAATCAAAGTAATTGACGATTGTGTATTATCCGCCAATTTGTATAAAAAACATTAAGAATTGGCGGATTTCAATGTATTGAACTCCGCCAATTCATCCTCTATTGCTATCTTTGTGGCGGATTATAAGCGGTTTTTTTTTATCCTAAAATGTCAATCGAATCTTGTTTTTAACATGTTTTACAC